>JBAZJT010000008.1 GCA_041651175.1 Elusimicrobiales bacterium
ACAGAACCGCTTTTGTTGCGTTTCTTCCTGACAAACATAACTATATTTTATCAACGGGACACCCAAATTCCAATACCCCTCCGACGAGGACGGGCTGATTTTAGAGAGGATTGGCGAAGTCAGGAATACACTTTCATAGAATCTTTCAACGGATTGAAATGGGATGAATTATTGTTGTCGGCATAAACTGTCGCTATATTCTCCTCAACAAACCTCACACCACGACACTTGAGCGAGAACAACATCGCCGTTTCAAATTCATAACGCTCGCCTCCAAGCCGAAGCAGACCGGGAATTTCGTCTGCCGGGATACCGCGCAAACCCGTCTGCGTGTCCGAGACTTTTACCCCGGCAAGCCCGAACAAAAACCGTGATATGATATTGCCCAGGAGACTCCGCAACGGCACATATCCCGAAAAAGCGCGCGTTCCCAGCACCAGGCAACCGGGGTTTTTACCCATCGCATTTGCGATGCGAAGAATATCCTCCGGCCTGTGCTGCCCGTCCGCATCCGCGGTTACAATGCCCGGCACGCCGCCGAAATTGGCAAGAAAATAATCAAACCCCGTTTTTAACGCGCGGCCTTTCCGCAATTGGCGGCACGAGTCAGCACATGGCATCCCGGAATTGCGCGCAATTTGTCAAAAACCCCGGTATATGCCGGCCCGCTTCCGTCGTCAACCACAATCACATCGTCAAAACCGGAATGAAGCAGCGTCCGCGCCAGAACAGGCAGCCCTGCCCCAGGTCTGTATACGGGAATCAGTACGGGTATATTCACTGCAGCCTCAGAGTCTGTTCAAAGTCTCCGTATTCTGCTGCAACCGGAGATTTCGCTACGAATGGAGACTTTAGGCAGGCTCTCATGACTTTCGTCCGCACAAAATTCCGCGCGCCTGAACTGCAAAAAACGGCAGAGTGAACAGAACCAGAGGCAATGCCGCCGTTGCAAAACGCGAACTGCCCAGCGGACCCGTAATAAAAGCCAGATAACCGACAAACAGAACAAAAACGAGACGGAGATTGGCATCAATCGATTTGTTGGCGATGAAGGAAATAACGGAAATGGTCTTTACGACATTGACCGCCAATATCAGGAATAAGGTCAGGATTATCAGCAGCGGCTGGCGCATGAGATGCTTGAAAATTCCCGCAAAACCTTCCTTGTGATAGTAATATTGGAAACCATTATTCTCAGGATTGCGAATATTGAAAAACCGGTAAATATCAAAACGACCGGGGTCCAGAAAAAAATTGACGGTTCCTTTTATATGGTACACGGCATAACGCAGCGGATGCTCCAGAACAATAGCTCTGCCGGAGACCAGCAGAAAACGCTGTCTTGCGGCGTAATCGGAGATTGCGGAAGCTTCCTTTTCTATTTCCGCTATCTTTGCATCGGCATATTCGGCCCCGCGCGTGCTTACCAGGAACAAATGCGTGTTATATTGCAACAAATTTTCAGCTGCAATGCTGGAATACTCAAAACATCCCGTTCTGTTGTAATTCCATGCGGACACGGTCAATATGCAGAAAAACGGAAACGCCGCCATGGGAGCGTAAAAAACCTTTCTGTGTTTCCATCCGAGATATAAGGCCAGTAAAGCGTTTGGCGCGGCAAACAAATAAAACACAGGCTTCACCAGCATTGCCAGCATGGTAAACAACGTATAAGCGGCCAGAGGGATGAAAGATGGTTTTCGCAATAATCTCCACAACGAGTAAAATGCCGCAAGTATCATGGTTTGAAACAACATTTCGCTCATTATCATGTTGGCATAAATGAATTGGGACGGCGTGAGCAAAATCGCAACCAAAACTGTATAAAGAGCCGGCGCGCCGAAAGCCCGCAGCATATTCGTCAACAGATAAACATTGAGCAATGACAGCAGCGATTGAGCCAGTATAACCGTAATATCGCCAGGATACACCGTTTGCAAAGCGGCTATAAACAATGGATATGCAGGCGGACGTCTGGTGTAAAGCTCCGGCGATAATGCGCTTGCGGTATCCCCGGCATAGAATATCCCTCGGCTGCGTATATTGGAAGCCTCCGCAAGATACTCGCTGGAATCCGGCGGCATATACATATTTCCATGAATGGCCTGGTAATAGAAAAATGCAATGTGAACCGCTCCCAGCACAAGCCAAAATAAGAGGCGCGCATATCGCTTGCGGAATTCTTCACAATTTCCGTCCGGCATTTTTGCTGTCATAATTCTATATCTAAACAAAGCCTTGAGCTATTTTACAAAAAAACATCTCACCGTATGGGTCAGGCTAATATCCCGTCAGTATTTTATGCAATAGCGCAACGCGATGTTTTTGGGACGGGTCTCGTTGGCTGTGCGCGGAGTTCCATTCCCATGCGAATCCGCAGATGCATCATCCGTATAAGTAGTATGATGCGGTCCGGCGGTATTTAATAAATTGCTCAACAATCCAGATCCCACCCCGCCAGCAGCTGACATTTCTTCCCATGTAATGGGGAATATGTGTCCCTGAAACGCATCATCCTGAAAACTTCCAAATGCGCGGGCGGTGTCGGTTGAGCCTGCCGCGTCGTAGCCGCGCGCGAAAACGCCCTGCATGTTGGGCGTCCTGAAATTCCCGCCCGAGCCGCCGAAGGTGTAGCCGGTTACCGCAAACAGCGCGGAATATGTCGTCGTGGATATATCCGCGCCGTCGGCGGCAAGATACCCCGCCGGGCATGTGCTGGACGCGAACATTATTACTGTTCCCACCGGATTCGGCGGCGACCATGACAGATTGCCGGAACCGTTATTTGTGAGGCAAGTGTATGTTATGCCCTGCGTTGCGGGGAATGAGTAATTCACCCCGTTTAACGTGGCGGTGGTTGCGATTACGCCGTAATTTGTCTTGATATTGCCGTTGTAAACATCCAGCTTTTGCGACGGGGTGTTCGTGCCTATTCCCAGGCTGACATTCACAATCGCCGTTGAGGCCGTGAGTCCGTAATCAACCGCTACGTTGCCGCCGGAGAATTTATACCCGCCGCCGAAGTAGAGCAGCATTGAATCGGGAACCGTGTTGTTCTTCGCGCCGATTGCGTTCTGCGAGTCCGACAGCACGAACGCGCCGGTTACCGCCGCCGTGGAAAAGCTGCCCGCCAGAAAGCTGTTGGCGCCGTTTGCGATGTTATAATGCCCGCCGGCGATGAAGCTTTGCTGCCCGGTGGCGGTATTATATTCCCCGCCGGCTATGGCGGCCTTGTCGCCTGAAACGGCATTGTGCGCGCCGCCGCTTATGACGCCGTAACTTGCGTTTGCCGTGTTAAGCGAGCCGCCGCCCACGACGGATAAATCGCGCGAGTAATTGCTGGCCCCGCCGGAAATTACGGCGTAATTGCCCGCCGCGCTGTTTTGCGAGCCGCCGCCGATGAAATTGTAAGTCCCTTCCGTGATGGAGTTGTAATACCCGCCGCCCGTGAAATGCCCCTCGCCCACGGCGGTGTTATAACTGCCGCCAACGACCGCGCTGCGCCCGTAAGACGGCAGCCCGACAGGGAATGTAACGACATTGGAATATCCGCCGCCGATGACCGAATACTCGGACGCGGCCTTGTTGTTTGAGCCGCCCGACAGAACGGCGAAATTTCCGCTTGCCACGCGGTCGCTGTCGTACCGGAAGGCTTGCAGGTCAACCGCATATCCGCCCCGCGCGTTGCCTCCGGTTGACTGCACGGCGGAACTGATATAAACAACCGCGCCGAAAGTTTGCGCCGCACCCCATGTGTGCGCTGTTGAATAATGCGCGGCGGCTATGGCCGGATTCGGATATGTGCCGCTCAAATCGCCACCGGCGGCGCCGCCGGAGGTATTGATTGAACCGACAGTGAGCGCGCCGGAAATATTTCCGTTTCCCTGAACATCCAAATTAAACTGCGGCGTTCCGGTGCTGATTCCGACACGTCCGGTATCTGTGACAGTAAATTTATATGCCCCCGAGTTTTTCACGCTCATCAGTCTGTTGTTGCCGCTGGAATGCGGGAAATCAACCAGTATCCCGGAATCCGCATTTCCGCCGCCGTCTGCCGAACCATACGCCTGAATGCGCACCATTGGGTTGTTTCTGTTGGTATCCCCGCCAATCAGAACGGACTGATTGGAATTTATTACAGTCGTGGAAAGGCTGACCAGACCTTGCACATTGACGTTGTTTGAAAACACCTGTGCGCCGGACCATGTATGCCCGGCGGATTGCGTTGCCGCCAGCGCGGGGTTGGGATAGGTGCCGCTCAAGTCCCCCGCCGCCGCCGCTCCGCCGGAGAGCAGCACGCCCGTAAGCCCGGAGCCGCCGCCGGAAAATTCTGTCGCCGTTACGGTGCCGGACACTTGCAAGGCGGTGGACGGAGAAAGTGTCCCGATGCCGACTTTCCCGTTCCCAAGCAGCGTCATCAGGGGCGCCATTGTCCCTGCGTTAGTGTAATCGTAAAATCTCATTCCGCCGATAGAACCGACGCCCCGGTTGGCTATTATATCCACTTCACCGCCGCCGCCGGAAAAATTCCAGCCAATCGCCGCCTTCCCGGTATTTGCTAGTGGCGCCAGAAGCGCGTCCGTATACAGATTCAAACCGCCCAGGGCCGGAAGTCCCGACACATTCAGGGAAAATCCGGCCACGGGTGCGGTGCCAATGCCGACATTGCCGGTGAAAGTCTGCGCCGCGCTCCACGTATGCGCGGCGGTTTGCGCCGCCGCCAGCGCGGGATTTGGATAGGTGCCGCTCAAATCTCCGGCGGCTGCGCCGCCTGCCGCGTTGATGGAACCAACCGTTACCGCGCCGGTGAAACGGCCGGTCCCCTGCACATCCAGCTTATACGCGGGCGAAGACGTGCCGATTCCGATATTGCTTCCGCTGACATAGGCGGGAGAGGCGGTTACGGTAGTCGCGCTTATGTAATAAGGAATCGCTCCGGTGGCGGAACCTGTGGTAAAAAGCGCGTCGTCCGCAAAAACAGACGGCGCGAAGACAATCATTATAAAAACGAGCGTTACGCGCTTCATATCATCCCCCTTTCATGGCAGCCTGTCCTGTTGTATATACTACGCTTATAATATACCTTTTCTAGTGTACTTTATAAAGCGGAAAACGGGCAAGCGGCGGCGCCGCTTTTGCTTGTCCAAAACAGGCGGCGAAGCCTTCGGGATTTCTTTCATATAATCGTGATATGTTTTTGCTGCTGATTGTCTCGCTTGCCGGGTGGCCGCTTCTGCTGGGGAAAACCGCCGGGCGGACGCCGGAGCGCATGATACTGCCCTCGCTGGCGCTTGTCATCGGCGCGCTGTGCTGCCTTGCGCTGGCGGGCTTTGTATCCGGCGGAATACGGGCGGTTTTCTGGGCGGGGCTGGCGGCTTTTGCGGCATGGGTTTTCATCTGCTCGCGGAAGCGCTGCTTTGGCGAAAGCATGACGCCCGGTTTTTTGATTTTTCTGGGCTGCGCGCTGCTGGCGCGGTGGAAATTCGCGGACGCGCATTATTCCAAGCTGGACGAATTCTCGCACTGGGGATTTGCCATAAAGGAATTGCTGGCGCATGACCGCCTGCCCCTTGCCGCGGACGCGCTTAAATTCAAGGATTATCCGCCGGGGGCAACGGTTTTCCACGGCTTTGCCGCAAAAATAGCCGGGTACAGCGAGGGAACCTCGTATTTCTCGCAAAGCCTGCTTATGCTGGGGCCGCTGGCGGGGTTTATAAACCGCAAAAACGCGGCGGTATCGTCGCTGATGTATTGCGCCGCGCTGGCGCTGCTGCTTGTTTTCGGTTATGAGACAAGAACTCTGAACTCGCTCTACGCGGATCAGGTGATAGCGGTTTGGTTCGGCATGGCCGCCGCGCTGTATTTCACATCAGAGAGGGAAACGGCGGACGCGCTGGCCGCGCTGGCGGCGCTGGCCGTCCTGCCACTGATAAAAGACGCCGGACTGCCGCTTGCGCTGGCGGCGGGCGCGGCGATAGCCATTGATGCCGCAAGAAAAAACAAACTCATTGCCGCGGCTCTAATCGCCGCGCCGCTGCTGGCGGCCTGGAGCTGGCTGCATTATCAGCACGCGCACGGGCTGCAAAAAGTTTTCCCCATGCCGGCGGCAAGCCCCGCCGGCCTCGCGTTCTGGGAAAACGGCGCGCTGGCGCTGGCATTTGCGAAAAAATACGCGCTGCAGCCGGTGGGGTTTGCAATCGGCGGGCCTTTTGTTTCGGCATTGCTGTGGCCGTTTCTGATTTTATGGGCGGGATGGCGCATTGTTCCGCACCGCAGGCAGGCCGTGTTCCTGGCGGGGTATGCGGTTTACTCCTTCGGGCTTCTGCTGGTGTACCAGCGCAGCTTTTCGCCGGAGGAGGGCAAATATCTGTTCTCCTTCGCCCGCTATATGTCCATATACCTGCTGGGCTGGGCGCTGGCGGTTCTGGGACATGCCGAAGGCGAAGCCGCGCCCGGAAAGCGATGGGCATATGCGCTTGCCTTCACGGCGGCCTGCGCCGCCATACTGACATGCGAAACACCCGCCCTTACGCCCCGCCGCGCCCGCGCGCGCGGGCTGGCGGGCCTGCTGGCCGCAACGGCGCCGCAATCGCGGGTATACGTGATTTGCCAGGGGCAGGGACAGGCGGCGTTTTACGAATACAGGTATGAATTGTCGCCCCATCCGAGCAATCTTTATAACTGGAGCCTGTCGCCGGATTCCGTTGCGCCGGAACGGTGGAAGGAAGCGCTGCGCGGCTACGATTACGCGCTTATAGCGTCGGCGGACGACAAATTCTGGAAGGATTATGCGGACGTCTTCAGCGGCGGGCCGGAGGCGGCAAAGCACGCGCTGTTCAGGGTATCCGGCGACGGGACATTGCGGTTCTGAAAAAGCAGGACAATATGCGCGCCGAATCCGCCAGCGGCCTGAAATGAGACGGCGCCCCGTAAACGGCGGCTATTTCCCGCTCAATAATTTCAACGCCTTTCCGCCGGGCCAGCAGCAGGACAGCCGTTTCAAATTCATAACGCTCTCCCGGCAGTTCCGGCAATTCCGGCAGCAGGGCGGCGGGAATTCCCCTCAGGCCGGTTTGCGTATCCGACAAGCAGGACCCCGCCATGCGGAACAGGAATCCAGCCAAAACATTGCCAATCCGGTTCGGCAAAGGCGCATTAGCGCCGAAAGCGCGCGCCCCCAGTATCAGGCAGCCGGGATTTTCCTCAAGCGCGCGGGCGATTCTGATTATATCCTCCGGCCTGTGCTGGCCGTCGGCATCGGCGGTTATGACACCGCCGATTCCGGGGAAATTGCGCATGAAATACTCCAAACCGGTTTTCAGCGCCCGCCCTTTCCCGCGGTTGCGGCCATGCGGCAGCACGTGGCAGCCCATGCCGCGCAATTCCGAGAAAATACCCTCATATTCCGGGCCGCTGCCGTCGTCCACGATAATAATGCGCTTGAAGCCGCCTTCGCGCAGCGTCCGCGCCAGAGCCGCAAGCCCGTCCGGCGGCCTGTATGCGGGGATGAGCGCATTCATGGGATGACTAACGCCGCCAGCACAAGCGCGCCCAGCGCGCATGCCCAAAGCCCGTATTCAAGCGACGGGCTGGAATAGCGCAGCACGAATTCCTTCTCCTGCCCGGGCAGGCAGACCAGCGTCTGGCCCGTCACGCGCATCAGCACTTTGGCGGGGCGTCCGCCGGACAAGGCGGAAAAGCCGGGGTCGTATATCGTATTGACCACCACGCAGCCGCCGCCCTCGTTCAGACGCGCAGTAACGGTATTGGCGGCAAATTCCAGCTCGCCGGCGGGGACGGAGGAATTTTCGCGGAACAGCATGGGGAACGCTCTTTTATCCTCAAATATAACGCGGCTGCCGTCCCGGGCGGCTTCTTTTATTCCGTTGCGCTCAAGAATGCCGGCGTAACGGCGCATTTGACCCGCGCAAACCACATACCAGCGCGCCCCCCAGACGCGCAGCCGCCGGATTTGCCTGTCCTCCAAGCGCGACAAAAAATCCTCGTCGCTGTGCAAACCCGTGAACTGCATAATGCGGAAAGGCGGCGTCAGCATCCTGTAGCCCGACACATGGAACAGGCCGAACAATGTGGCATAATCAAACCCCAGGGAAGCCGTTGTGTCATTGCCGCTCCGCTGCCAGCCCAGCGACACAATGCGACCCTGCGCCAGCATATTAGCGCGCGGCTCCACGGCGGGGATTGCGTCGGAGTGGCATTTGAACAGCGCCCTGGGCCCCAGGAAATAAAACAGCGCCATATTCAGCAGATGCAATGCCAGCAGCCAGCGTCTGCCGCCAATCATTTGAAAACCATAGGCCGCCAGCGCCAGGATGAAGAAATCCGCAAAGAAAAGCATCTTGAAATGCCAGCGGAATCTGTTCAGCGGGGGAATGTAATACTCATACCAGTTGAACACCCCGAACGCCCACAACAGCGAGAAAACCGCAAAAGCCAGCATCACAAACTGCCCGGTCCAAACGCGCTTGCAATCCCGGCGCCAGTTCCGCCAGGCCGCCGCGCCCGCCGCCGCTGCCAGCGCAAGGGGCACATAGCCCAAGTGCGCCAGCTTGTCCAGTTGGCTTAAATCGGCAAGGCCGGCGGGCATGGCATGATACGGCCACACCAGCCCCAGCAGCCATTTAAGCGGCGGGAAATTGTATTGCGAAAACCAGGTGTACTCCATCGGCTTGCTGCGGTCCGCGGAGGCGGCGATTACTTCCCGCATAATTGCGATTTGCGGCCCCGCAATCAGCAGCCCCGCCGCCGCCGCGACGGCTGCCAGCATAAGCGCGCGCCAGTTGCGATGCGCGGCGGCGGGAACGGCCCGCGCCAGCCAGCGCGGCAAATCGCCAAAACCGCGCGGCCCCGCCTCCTCCGAAATCACGCATACAGCCAGAAACAAAAACGCGACGGCAAAGCCGCTGACCCCGTACTGCGGGTGAGTCATAAGCAGCAGCATTCCAAGCGAGGCGGCGAAAACGGCGGCTCCGGCGCGGTCCGCTTTCGCGTATATCCGCAGCATTCCGTACATCATAAACGGAAAGCAGGCCGCCGCAGGCCCCAGTATCCACCAGGAAGCCTGCGTCAAAATCACAAACGGGCACAACGCCCATGCCGCCGCGCCGAATGCCGCCGCCCAAAAACCCAGTCCCAGCCCCCCGCAAAACAGAAAAAATCCAAGTCCGGAAACATAGACGCACAGCGAGGCCAGCACATCAACCGCGCCCCACCAGTGGCCGAGCAGTTTCTGGCTCAGCCATACCGACAGCATCGCCGGCGGATATGAGATGAACAAAGTGGGCGTTCCCAGAAACTGATGGAAATTGTAGCGGGCTATTTCGCCATGCACCGACAATGCGCGCCAGCCGTGGACGAAGGCGGGCAGGGTTATGTCGCGGTTGTCGTCCTGAAGGAAATAATACGGCGCGCGCAGCTCCAGCAGAAAAACAAAAACCGCCGCCGCCACGGCAAACAGGGCCGCGAAAACAAGAAACCGCCGCCGGTCAAAACCGGCGAAACCATCCCGGATATTCATGCTATAGCGGCGAGCCTGCCGCAGGGGGCGGCAGGCTCGCGGACGAAAGTACGGCGGTTACGGCCTGCCGGCCATTGTCAGCGCCATTATGGCCTTGACGGTGTGCAGCCGGTTTTCGGCCTGGTCAAAGACTATGCTCTGCGGGCCGTCTATGACGGCGTCCTCCACCTCCGCGCCGCGGTCCGCCGGAAGCGGGTGCATGTAGACGGCATTGGGCTTTCCCAGCTTCATGCGCCGCTCGGTGCAGACCCAGTCTTTATATTTGGCTATCAGCTTCATGCCAAGCTCTTTGCGCTCGGCCTCGGGAACCTTCTGGTCCTCCAGATACTGATGGCAGCCCCACGATTTCGGGTACAGCACCACCGCGTCTTTGAACGCGGCGTCCATGTCGTTTACTATCTCGAATTTGGAACCGCTTTCCTTCGCATAGCGCCGTGCCGCCTCAACCGTGCGCGGCATCAGGTTGAATTCCGGCGGATGGGCCAGCGTAACATCTATCCCGAAACGCGGCAGCAATGTGATAAGCCCCTGCGGCACCGACAAAGGCCGCGCATAGGCGGGCGCATAAGTCCAGCTTATCACGAATTTCATGCCGCGCAGATTCGCGCCGAATTTTTCGCGCACCGTCATCAGGTCGGCTATGCTCTGGCAGGGATGGTCCACGTCGCATTGCAGGTTCACCACTGGGATGGAGGAGTTTTTGGCCACCTCGCGTATATACTTGTTGCCTATGCCGTAGAAGCAGTTGCGTATGGCTATGCCGTGCCCGTAGCGGGAAAGCACCATGCCCGTGTCCCTGGGCGTCTCGCCGTGCGAAATCTGCATTTTGTCCGGGGTCAGGTCGTGGGCGTGGCCGCCAAGCTGGGTCATCCCGGCTTCGGTGGAATTGCGCGTGCGGGTGGACTGCTCGAAAAACATCATAAACAGCGTCTTGTCCTGCAAAATCCGGTGCGCCTCGCCAAGCGAGAAGCGGCGCTTCAAATCCGCCGACACGTCCAGAACGGTTTCCAGTTCCTCAACGGACCAGTCAACGGTCTCTATCCAGTCTTTCCCGCGAAGCATTGTTTTCATTTGGTTTTCTCCACAATAAGATACTGGGGCAGCGCGGCGTAGAAAACCGCCGCCTTTAGCAAATCTTCCAGCCTGACATGTTCATTGACGGTATGCGCGTAAACCTCATCCGAGGGGCCAAAGCCTATAGTGGGAATTTTCAGCCGGCCCGCGCTGGCCACGCCGTTGGTGGAAAAAACCCATTTGCCGGCCTGCTGCGGCCTGCCGTGCACAAGCTCCGCCGCTTTAAGCGCGGCATGCACCAGGCGATGCTTTTCGCCCAGCGTCCAGGTGGGAAAATACTTTTCCTGGCTGACCGCAAGCCCGGTCCACGCTTTGGCCTTGTATTCCAGCACCTCAACCGCCGCCCGGAACTTTCTTACTGACGGCAGCGCTTTAATCTGGCGCAGGGCAAGCGCGCTGGTCTCTCCGGCGGTAAGCCGCCTGTCCAGATAGACGGAGCATTCGTCCGGCACGGCGTTGAGCGACGGGGTTTTGCAGTCTATGCAGGTTACGGCCACAGTCCCCTTGCCCAGGAATTTGTCGCCTTTGAGCTTTTTGTCCAGCGCGGTTATTTCCGCGACGATGCCCGCCATTTTGACAACGGCATTGTCACCGCGCTCCGGCGCGCTGGCGTGGCAGGAGCGGCCTTTCACAACCACCCTGATTTCCATTCTGCCGCGGTGGCCGCGGTAAACCGAAAGATTGGTCGGCTCGGTAAGCACGACATAGTCTGGCTTTATCCTTTCCTTGTTCACGATGTGCAGGAGAGGCAGCCCGTCGCAATCCTCCTCCATGCAGGAGCCGCAGGCGATATAGGTGTAGCCGCCCTCCAGCCGCATCTCCCGCATCAGTTTTGCGCCGTAGATGACAGAAACCATGGCCAGCTTCTGGTCGGTGGCGCCGCGCCCGTAGATGACGCCGTCCCGGAACTCGCCCGCGAAAGGATCGCGCTTCCATGCCGTCCGGTCGCCCACGCCAACGGTGTCTATATGCGCGTCGTAGAGTATCTTTTTGGGCCCGTTGCCCATGAACCCCAGCACATTGCCCATGCGGTCCAGGCGGACCTGGTCAAAACCGGTTTTTTTCATCTCCGCCGCGATGCGCCGGGCGACTTTCTCCTCGCCGCCGGAGCAGCCGGGGATGGCGACAAGCTCGCGCGCGAACTCCAGCATCGCGGGCTCGTATTTTTTGACGGCGTCACGCATTATTTTTGAATCAAGCATAACCTTCCTCCAAAGAGATTAAAAAGCGGAAGCGGAAGCGAACACGCGGAAATCCATGTTGAAAAATATGTTGTCGCGCGTTTCCATGTCGCGCAGGGCGGCCTCGTCTATGTTGCGGGCGCAGACCATGGCGGCCAGCCGGTCAAAATTCCCGCAATGCTCCAGCACCCGGCCACCGCCGCAGCCGGAGGCGCCGCCCCCCTGCATCGCCCAGTCCGACGACTGGGCCAGCATCAGCTCCCGCGCCGCCTGGTTGAGGGCGCGTTTTTCAATATGGCCGACGTCCTGGAACTGGAAGCGGTTGGCAAGCTCCACCATCTTCTCGGCGGCGGCGTTGAGGCGGGGATAAATCCAGTCGTTATCCGGGGAAAGCCATTGCTCAAAATAGCCCCCGCCGGACAGCGACGCGGCGTCCGGCTCTATTTCGCCGGAGACAGCGGCCTGCGCGGCCTCCACGGCCTCGCCGGCGCAGACCATCTGAAGGGGCAGCCGCTCCTGCCGGATAAACCGTATGACATGTTCCAGGAACTCCAGTCCCTCAAACCACTTCCCGCCGAACAAATCCGCATCGCAGGCGCAGGTGATTACCGGCCTTATGCCGCTGGCCCGGTCCGCGGCCTCCGCCTGCTCCAGCCTGCGCCTCAGAAAGTATTCCGCATGGGCGCGCGCCACGCGGGACGCCGCCTGCGCGTCGTATGCCCCGAAGGACGCGCAATCCAGATAAACCCCGCCGCCGGAACCGGAAAAAGACAGACAGTCCTCCAGCGAGGCGGCGTCGCAGGCGAAAGCCAGCGCCCCGCCCGCCAGCCGTGCAGGCGCGTAAAGCCCGTATTTGGGCTTTGGCCGCGCGCACTCAAATGACCGCGCCGGAAGGAATACGTAGTTTATCCCCGCAAGCTGCATGTACTGGGAAAGACGCGGCTCGAACGCGCCGCCCGCCAGCCACAGCCCGCGCGTTTTGCGGGAAAACCGCTCCTGATAATCCGCCCCGGCCACCGACACCTGCGCGCGGGAGCATTCGGGATGTATGAACAGCGGCAGCACGGCATGAGTGGCGGTGGATGTTATAACTTCAATCTGGCCGTTCTGCTGAAGCTGCTTGAGCGGGGTTACAAGGTCGCCGCTGTAGCGGTCCAGCACGGCAAGCGCGCTTTCGTAGCGCAGATGCGCGAATGCAGCCGACTCGTCGCCCAGCCCGGCCTCTATGTAAGAGCGCAGCCTGCCGCCCAATTGCTCGTCCTCCAGCATCGCGCACAGAGAGGGCGACAGCGAAACCGTGAATGCCGGGCGTATATTGTCGCGCGAAAGACGCTCCGCCATATCCACAAGCGGGGCATAGGTGTTGGCGACGGCGGAGAAAAACCCCTCCTCGCCCGCGCAATCGCCGTTTTCGCCCTGGCGCGCGAACGGCTTGTGCGCGCAAATCACAAAAGACAGCAGGCCTTTTGCGCTCATTGCCCCTCCGCGCCGCGCGGCACGAAAACGGTGTTGGATTCCAGCCTGCAATGCGTTTCCCCGGAGGCGGAAAACACCGCCAGCTCCGCGCGGTAATAAAGCCCGCGCTGCGGGGGCTTGAAATAAAAGCGCAGCCCGTCCCAGCCGCGCCTGAACTGGCAGGCCTGCGCGCCGGAGACGGCGTCAAAAACGGTTATCAGAATTTCTTGAGAGAATGAGCCCTTGCGAAAGAAATCCGCCTTGGTCTTTGTCCACTCCCAGTATACAAGCACGGAATCGGGACCGGAGGTCAAAAGCGCAAGCCGGTCGCGGCGGGATTCAAGACTGCGGCGCCACATGCCGTCCGCGGAATTTTCCAGCGTATCAGAAGTGTTCTGCCCAGTGTCCATCGCGCGCTCCTGATTGATTGTTCCAAAAACATGATGATATGTCAATAAATTTGCGCGCGCGGCGTATAATATCGGATAATTCAGGAAACGGAGGTATGCCATGGAAGAGATCAAGTCCCCCCCCCAAGACAAAGCATGCGCCTGCGCGCCGCGCGCGCTGGCGCGCAGGAGAGCATTGCCGGTGCTGGCGCTGTTTTTCACCGTGTTCGCGTGGATAACCGCGCTTTACTCGGTTGGCGTGCTGGCTTTCAACTGGTCGCTGATAATCAAGTCCCCGTCGCCGGACAGAAACCTTCTCTACAGCGGCGTAATCGCGTCCGTGGTGCAGCTTCTGATGGGAACCGCGGTAACCTGCTTTTTCATCTGGGCCTCGCAAATAACGAAACTGCTGCTGGACATGGCCGCAAAAATTGACCCCGAGCGGTATGGCCAAAAATAGACCGGGCTGTCTGGCGGCGCTGGCGGTTGCGGTATTATGCGCGCCCGCCCGCGCCGACACGATACGACTCTCCGGCGGAGGGGTGATAAAAGGCTCCGTCATATACTCGGACGCCGGTTCCGTCAAAATCCTCTCGCCTTCCGGGGAGATAACGTTGGATAAGGCCTCCGTGCTTTCGGTAACGCCGGAGAGATACATAGTGCGGCTCAAAGACGGCTCGTCCGTCTCAGGCGAACTCAAGGACATAGACTCCGCGCGCATCACGCTTAAAACCGCCGCCGGGGAAATGGCATTCTCGCGCGATTTCATAACATCCATAACGCCGGAGGACGCGCCCCAGCCGCCGGAGCAGCCTGTTGCGGTTTCATCTGCTGCGGCGTCCGCCGCGGCTGCTGCCGCGCCCGCCGCCGCAACTGCGGCAACTGCGGCGCAACCTGCTGTCCCTGCGACGCTTCAACTTCCCCCGGCACAGGAAAGCCTCGCGGCGCAGCCAGCCGCGGCAAACGCGGATACTTCTTCCGCAAAGCAATTCAGCGGCGCAGCCGCGCAACCCGTTCCGCGGCAAACGCCGCTTCCCGAGGCAACGGAAACCGTTCAAGCTCTCCCGGCGGCGCAGCCTCAGATGCCGCCGGGCCGTGAAACCGGCTGGCATTCCGCAACGGAAAGCGCGCAGAAGGCTGCCGCAGCGAAAGGCAATCTGGAGGCGGGCATCGGCTACATGGCCTCGCCGGGCCTTATGAAAAACGGCCTCTGGGGCGAGCTGGCGTATATGCTTGGCTATGACGGCTATCTTATCTGGGACGGCGGGCTGGATTTCGGCGCGGCGCTGGCTTTTTCCAAGGCGGACTCCGATATTTCCGGCTTCACGCCCGGCTCGCTGACCGTTATCCCGCTGGAGGCGAGGGCCAGGCTGTTTTTCGGGCACAAAGCCGTCAGGCCGTTTATCCTGCTGGGCGCGGGATATTATATGTTTTCCAACAAATCCACGCCGCCGCCTGGGCAGAACGAAAGCGTCGGCAACTGCACGGGATTTATGGCGGGGCTTGGCGTGTCGGGAAAACTATTCGGCAGGCTGAATGTCTCGCTTTCGGCGGCGAAACGTTTCGCCGCACCGGAAGCGACAATAATAACCCCGTCAGGCGGCTCTCTGGCGGATCAATCCTCGCGGACGCTGGACTTTTCACCGGTAACCGGACTGCTCTCGCTTACGCTTGATTTCTAGTTATTGCATGCGCAGAAACGCATCACTCCGGCGTTTGACGCATCGGCAGTCGTTGCAGGAGTGGGACATCTATCGCTTTCATCAAAGTAGGGGGGCGCGTACATATATATGCAACCAAACCCTGCGGCGCAGGAACCCCAATCCGTCCCAGTACCAGGCTTCCCCAAAGCTACCGACACGTTGTGGCAGTTCGCAAGCGTTCCGCCTGACCCCGCGTACGACACTGTGGCAGCGTTGTAGCCGCTATGTGTGGAACAGACCGTAGTGCAGGATTGCCCGTCAGCCCCCAAATACCACCAGTAGCCGCCAACCTGCACGCCGCTTTGCACGCATGACGGGGAACTTTGGTTCAACGTGCCGTTATAGCAGCTTACGCTAACCGAACCTGTATGTCCGCCCGCCGTATTTGTGACGGATGTGCTGCCCCCGTGCGAGAGAGCGCCCGCAGTGCCGCTGCATCCGGGCGACCAGTTGACCGTTTGCGACGAACATCCGGCGCAATCGGATACCGTTATGTTCGCGCCGTGCTTTTGTATGAAACCGCTAGTGCCGGTCCATTCGCCCGCGCTGTAGACTGGAACGTAAAGCGCATGCCCCGTGTTGTTGGTTACTATTTTACAGGTCCCGAAAGTATCTACGAGCAGGTTGCCGCCGTTGGCTATGTTTATGTTCTCCTGCGCCGCAACCATTCCCCCCCACATCACCGGCGACATCGCCACAACACCGGCTTTTATTAAGGATGCGATGGCGTGCGTTTGCTTGCGTGTGCCCATTGTACATCCCCCCTGTCTACAGCGCTCACCTAACGGCATAATACTATCACATTTTTTACCATCCAAACAACGCGCTCAGGCAGGCAGCCGGCGATTAGCAAAACATCACTGTTTAAACCCGGATTGCGCCGTCCGGCGCAATCCGGGCCGGAGAATTTTATTTCGCGGATTCTGTTTTTGCCGTCGGTTTCGGCTGAGCGGCGGGTTTGGCCTCCGCCTTCGGGACGCGCACTATCTCCACCTTATTCATTATGGCGGGGCTGAAAGCCATGCCGTTCTGCCCCGGCATGTCGGCTATGGCGGAAACGATATTCAGGCCTTCCACCACCTCGCCGAATATGGCGTGCTTGCCGTTGAGATAGCTGGGATACTCTTCAAAATCGCCGCGCGGCACGTCGGTTATGAAGAACTGGCTGCCATTGGTGTTGGGACCGGCATTGGCCATGGCCAGAAGGCCGGGCTTGTCAAAGCCGAGTCCGGGGGCAAATTCGTCCTCAAACTTGTATCCGGGGCCGCCCTTGCAGCTGTTAAGCGGGTCGCCGCCCTGAATCATAAAGCCCGGAATGACGCGCATGAAGGCCAGCCCGTCAAAAAACCGGGTTTTCTGTTTTTTGCCGGTAACCGGATGCGTCCATTCCTTTGTCCCCTCCGCCAGCCCGACGAAATTGGCCACGGTTTTGGGGGCCTTGTCTTCAAAAAGCCGGCACACTATTTTGCCCTTGGTGGTGTTAAGCACCGCGTAAAGGCCGGGTTTAAGTCCGGCATTTTCCTGCGCTGCGGGCTTGGCGTCCGCCGCGGACACTCCCGATACCGCCGCGCATGCGATGGCCGCGGTTATGGCTGCTGTTTTCATGCTTGCTCCTTTGGTGATTTCAACGGTTTGAGGCCGCCGGGGACGGGGCGCGACTGCTGCGCCTCCCGCTCGGCGGCGCGCTCGCAGAAATACTCCTGCGCGCGGAATTTGCGTTTTCCCTCCGGCGGGGACAGCTTTTTGTAACCCCCGTCGGATTGCAGCGCCCAGCCGCTCTGGTTGTCCCTGAAATACTGCGACAGGATGTCGGAAATTTCCTTTTTCGCCTGCCTGTCCTCCACGGGGAAAAGCAGCTCCAGCCGCTTGTCCAGGTTCCGGGGCATCCAGTCCGCGCTGGAAAGCCACACCTCCTCGTCGCCGCGGTTGCGCAGGCACAGGATGCGACTGTGCTCCAGAAACATATCCACGACGCTGATTACCTCTATGTTTTCGCTAAAATCCTTCACGCCGGGGCGCAGGCAGCAGATGCCGCGCACGTTGAGGCGGATTTTCACCCCCGCGCGCGAGGCGGCGTAAAGCGCGTCTATAATATCCCTGTCCGCAAGCGAATTCATCTTCGCCGTTATCTGGCCCGGGCGCTCCGGTGTGGAAAGCGCGGCCTCGCGCTCTATGAGCTTTATTATTTTCCGGCGCAGGCCGTAGGGGGCGGCCTCTATCTTTTTCCATGCCGGCGGGTCGGAAACGCCGGTTACCATGTTGAAAAAAGCGGAGATGTCCGCCGCGATATCCTCGCGTGCGGTGAAAAGCCCGATGTCGCCGTAGAGTTTTGCCGTCCTGTCGTTATAATTGCCGGTGGCAAGATGGACGTAACGGCGTATCCCGTCGTCCTCGCGGCGGACCACGAGGCAGGCCTTGGCATGGGTTTTCAGCCCGGCCACGCCGTAGATTACATTCGCCCCGGCGGCCTCCAGCCGGCGCGCCCAGCCGATATTGTTCTCCTCGTCAAAGCGGGCCATAAGCTCCACCAGCACCGTAACCTGCTTTCCGGCGGAGGCCGCGCTTTCCAGAATGGCGGCCACCGGCGCGTCGGCCCCCACGCGGTAAAGCGTCTGTTTGATGGCCAGCACCCCGGGGTCCCGCGCCGCCTCCGAGAGGAAGACCTTGAAAGCGTCAAAACTCTCGTACGGGAGATGGACGGTTACATCCCGCTCCCGCAGCAGCTTCCAGACATCGCCGGCGGTTTCAATGCCGGAAACCCGGCGGGGCCGCCAGGATTTGCGCTTGAGGTTTTCAAAACCCGGCTGGAAAGCCAGCTGCGAAATGCCCTTTATGTCCGGCCATTGTCCGCAATCCACAATTTCAGCCGAAGACAAATCCAGCGCGCGGCCCAGGAAATCCCGTATGTCTTTGGGGGCCGAGACTTCAAGCCGCGCAATTTTCCCTTTCCGCCGCAGCCGCACCGCGCTTTCCATGGCCTTGAGGAAATCCTCCCCCGCATCCTCGCCGAAGGCAAGCTCGCTGGCGCGGGTCAGCCGCGCAAACCCGCGCGAGAGTATCTCCCTGCCGGCAAAAAGCTCCTGCGCGAAGCGGGCGACGATATCCTCCAGCAGAAGGTATTTCAAACCCTCCTGCGCCGGCAGCGCGGCCATGCGCGGCAGATTGGCGGGCACCTCCACCGCCGCGTACTTGCCGCCGGCAAAACCGGCTATGAAATACAGCCGCAGATTCGCCAGATGCGGCATTCTGCGGCGCAGCGCAAGCGGGGTCAGCACGGGCAGCAGTTCCCTTTCAAAATAGCCGCGCGCATGGGCAAGCCCGGCGGCGTCCAGCCCGGAAATGTCGGCCCGGCAAATTCCGGCGCGCTCCAGCGCGGGAATTATCCCGCCGGAAAACAGCGCGTATTGCTCCGCCACAAGCTCCCGCGCGCGCAGACGCACTGTTTTTGACTCCGGGTCCGCCGTATCCAGCCGGGGGACGCGGACCATGAAAAACTCGTCCATATTGGAGCTTGTGATGCCGCAGAATTTAAGCCGCTCCAGCGCGGGAAGGGTTTCGTCCGCCGCCTGCGCCAGCACGCGGCGGTTGAATTCCAGCAGGGACAGTTCCCTGTTGATATATTTGTCGCTCACGCGCGCTCCTGGCGCAGCACGGCGGGGTAGCCGTAGACATCCAGAAAAAAATCCGACTTGCCGGCAAGGCTCTGCTTTTCCAGCGCATAGTCGCCCGCGTCGCCGGAGAAGGCGATTACGCAGGCGTCGTCGCGTTTTTCTATCCTTATCTCCTTGAACTTCTGCTGATGGCTGTTGTCCAGCGCGTCGGCCACGCGCAGCATGGCGGCCAGCTTGGCCACCACGGTGCGGTCCGTCCGGGAAAGCGACATATACGCCGTGTGCGACGGTTTGGGCAGCGAGCGGCGGTGATAGCGCGCCACATTGGACACAATGTCCTTGTGCGATTTGCGCAGGCCGAAAATCTCCGCCGCGTCTATCAGATACATTGAATGCTTGTGATGGCTGGAAGGCGAAATATAGGTGCCGACGTCGTGGAGTATGCCGGCGGCCTCCAGCAGCAGCCGCTCCGCGGGGCCCAGGCCGTGCTCCTTCTGCAGCGCGTCAAAGAGCTTTAGCGCGTTGGCGGTTACATTCAGCGCGTGAGCCTCGTCGTAGCGGTATTTCCTGCCGACGCCCTTGCAGGAATTGATTACCTGACGCGACAGGTCGCGCCTGCGCCCGCAGGCCATTCCGGCAAGCTCCAGCATGACGCCGGCGCGTATGCTGGCGTCCGGCACGAGGACGGTTTCGGCTTTTGTCTCTGAGAGGAACGCCGAGTAGACCAGCATGGACGGATAGAGTATCTCCGCGTCGCGATAAGGCAAAGACAGCGAGCGCGCCCTCTCCTCCACGCTCATTTTTCCGATATTTTTAACAAAATCCAGATACGCCTTGCGCGCCACGGCATAATGCGAGGCCCCGCCTTTCCCGCCTATCTCGCGCGCGACGGCGCGCATGTCCCCGCCGGCGGCTATGAAAGTGTCCACGCCGGAAGGCGCGAACTCGCGCGAGAAATCCTCCATCATGGTGTGCAGGTGGCGTTTCATCGCGCGCGACAGCGCGGAGGAATCCGCCCTGATGGCAATGTCCGCGCTCTGCGGCAGCCGCACCGAGCCCAGCGGAAGAGAGCGCGAAAACTCCACCCTGCCTTTGACCAGCAAAGTAAGCTCCGTCGCGCCGGCGCCAACCTCCATCACAAGCGCGTTGACCGACTGAAAATCCACAGCGCCGGACAGCGCGTCCTCCACCGCCATCAGCAGCAGGCGGTTCTCCTCCATGCCCTCTATGATTTCCACGTCTATGCCGGCGCGGATGAACACCTTGTCTATGAAATTGTCGCGGTTGGCGGCCTCGCGCACCGCGCTGGTGGCCACCGCGTGCACCTGAATTTTCCCGTAACCGTTTATGACATCGCGGTAGGCGGAAAGGACGGACAGGCTTTCCCGCAAAGTCTCGTTTGAGATTTTCCCGGAAGAGAACACGTCCTGGCCCAGCGACACCGGCTTGGACAGATTCTCAAGCGGACGGAACCCCTCGCTGCCGCCTATCTCCGCCACGGCCAGCCGTATCGCGCTGGAACCGATGTCTATGACCGCCACTATTGAAGCAGGCATGGGCTATATCCGCTCCGCCGCCATGGCAGCCGCGCCCATTACGGCGGCATTGTCGCCCAGCTTTGCGCGGACCACTTTCACCTTGTCGCGCAGCGAGGGCAGGGAATGCTCGCGCATGGATTTTTCGGCCTCGGGCAGGATTATGTCGCCCATGGCCTCCATCATGCCGCCGCCCAGCACTATTATCTCCGGGTCCGTGATATGGAGAACGTTGGCCATGGCGATGCCTATCATCGCGGCCTTGAGCTTAACAAGCTCGCGCACGTCCCTGTCGCCGGACGCGGCGGCCTTTGCCAGCGCGCCGCTTTTTATGGCGCGCACGTCCGTGCCCGTCCTTGCCAGCAGCGACTTTGCCTGTCCGCGCGCCGCCATGACAGCCGCCTCCGCCGAAAGCGACAGCCGCCCCGCCGACGCTTCCAGGCAGCCCCTGTTGCCGCAGCCGCACAGCGGGCCCAGCGGGTCCACGAAAATATGGCCGAACTCTCCAGCCGCGCCACGCGCGCCGCGGTAAAGCTTCCCATCCAGTATAAGCGCGCCGCCTATGCCGGTTCCCAGGAAAAAGCCGGCGGCATGGCTGCAGCCAGCCGCCGCGCCGAAGCGGTATTCCCCGTAAAGCCCCATGTTGACGTCGTTTTCCACGATGCAGGGGACATTCAGCTCCCGCTCCAGCCGGCGGCCAAGCGGGTAATCGCTTAGAAACGGTATATTGGGCGCGAAAATTACGGAATTTTTGGCGATATTGATAAGTCCGGGACAGCCAACGCCTATGGCGGACACCGCCTCGCGCCGGACATGCCCCTCTTCCAGCACGCGGGCCACAAGGCCGGTGATTGTGTTGATAAGATAGCGCTCCCCCTCCTCCGCCATCGTTTTGGCCTTGGCCGAGGCCAGAAGATTATCCCTTGCATCCACCACACCGGCCAGGATTTTGGTGCCGCCTATGTCTATGCCGACCCTGTATGTTTTTTTTGCCGCCATAAATTCCCATCCTCCCCGAAAAGCCGCTCCGGCTACACTATACGAAAAAAACCGCCCCTTTCGGGGCGGTTTGCGTCAGAGGTCGGTCATGTAGGCTATCTCGTCATACGGCACGCGGTAGAGAGGCTGCTTCATGCGCTTCTGGTCAAAGACATGGCCGAATATGCCGATGGAGCGCGCCACCACAAACAGCGCGTTGAGCATTCCCAGCGCGATTATATCGTCAATCTCGCGCTTTGTGAAACAGCCGCAGGATTTGAGCAGGTCCACAAAGCAGACGCCTATGCAGCCGTCCACGTTGAGAATCAGATTGCCCTTTTTCCGGGTGGTCAGCTTTTCCACCTCAAGCGCGTAATCCAGAGTGGGGGTCTGCCGGAAATTGTCCTTCACGAATTTCTTGAGCAGCTCCACCCGCTTGTCGGGATTGGTGAGGCTTTTGACGCGGTGGCCTATGCCGGGAATCGGCGTATTTTTGGCCTTCATCCCGCGCACAAAGTCGGCGGGGGCAATCCCCTCCTCCTGAGCGCGCTTGAAGGCCTGCGCCGCGCCGTCTATCGCCCCGCCGAAACGCGGGCCTATGGTCAGCAGCCCCGAGGCCAGCGAGGAGATTATGTCCTTGCCGGCGCGGGAGGCTACTATGGCGTTGTGCGCGCCGGAAACCGCGGGACCGTGGTCCGCCGTCAGTATGATGGCGGTTTCCAGGAATTTCGCGCCGTAATCCGGCAGCTGCCGCCGGAACCACAAAAGCCCGATGACGCCGCCTATGCCCATGTTTTTTTCCAGAATTTCGCTTATGGGCACGCGGCAGTATTCAAGCTCGTCTTTCTTCTCGTCGGAGATGGTGTTCACGAACTCCGTCGGCTTGCGGATTTTGCCTTCCTTGACAGCCTGGGCGTAATCCATCGGAACCGCCGGGGCGGCTACGTCCGCCGCGGGCTTTAGCCCGCCGGATTTGACGAGGCTCTCATAGACGGATTTTATCGTCTCGCCGTAATCGTCAAAGGAGTTGGGCACTTTCGCGCCGGCCTCGCGCAGGGCCTTGTTTTTGGCCTCGGCGGTTTCCAGCGCCGAATCGGCCTTCGCGCCGGCGTGGCCGAACTGCACGCCCGACGGGAACATCCCCGCGCAGGTGCCGGTAACCCAGATGACCAGCGGCTTTCTGATTTTGCCGGATTTAAGCGCGTCAACGATTTTAAGCTCTTCCGTGCCGCCGATTTCGCCCAGGGCGGCAATCATTTTGACTTCGGGAATGCTTTCGTAGCGCAGTATATGCTCCAGCAACGTGGAGCCGGGATACGAATCGCCGCCTATGGCGACGCCCTCGTAAAGCCCGTCGGAGTTGCGGGCTATGATGTTATAGCACTCGTTAGAAAGCCCGCCGGATTTGGACACAAAACCCACGCTGCCCGGCCTGTGCAATTTGGATTCGACGATGTTGTCAATCGTGCCGGCGGTGTTGGCGATTTTGAAGCAGCCGGCCTTTATTCCGCCCACGGTGGCCGGGCCGATGATTGTCTTGCCCAGTTTTGCCGCCAGCGCTGCAAGCTGGCGGGAGCGGCGCTCCGGCACGCCCTCGGCTATGACGGCCACGGTCCTGATTGTGGCGCATTCCAGCGCCTCCGCCGTGGTGGCGTAGGCGCTGCGGAAGGAAGCGAAATTGACCACCACATCCGCCTTCGGAAACCTGTCCGCGGCAGTCTTTATATCCGGCACTTTCGGAATCAGAATCTCGTTTTTGCCGAAAAACGCCTTGTGCCAGCCTTCGCGCCCGGGGTCCACAATCACAGACACCGACGGGGTTTTCCGGCGGCAGACGAAATCAAAATCCAGCATGCGCTGGATGGCGTTTGTCTGGCAGCCGTAGATTATGGCGGTGGTGTCTTTTGAAAAAATCTCCGCGCTCATTTGCCGCCTCCGTTAAGAGCCATGGAAACTATCTTTGTCATATGCGTCTCCGGGCCATAGACGGCTACGGGCAGCCCCAGCGTCTCGCCCAGTTTTCTCATCCGGGCAAGCCCCTCTTTATAATTGGGACCGCCGCGCCGGACGAATATTCTGACGCTGGTTTTAGCCAGCTTGTCCTTGTTTTCGGTCAGCGCGCGTATGATGCCGCCGAAGGTCTTGGCGACATCGGTGAAATTGGCTATGCCGCCGCCTATAAGCAGCACCTTGCCGCGCGGGTCGCTTTCGCGGGTCATCAGGTCCAGCACGGTTTTCGCGTACTGGTAGGTAAGCTCCTCGGACGGATCGCCGGAGTATTCGCCGTAATTGGCAAGCTCCTTTGAATAGCCCAGGTCGCAGACAGTGTCGGCGTAAATAACCGAGGCGCCCCCGCCGGCCACCATCGTCCACACCCGGCCTTTGGGATTTAGAACCGTCAGCTTGAGGGAAGCGCCGCTCTGCTCGTCCAATTGTTTTACGAAAGCCTCTTCTTTGGTGAGCTTTGCGCCGAAAGCCGGAGGAAACTCTATATCGCCCCAGATATGGCGGGTCTCAAACAGCGCGGTGTCGTCTAATTTGGCGACCAAATCCAGCGGAATAATGCCGCCGTCGGCGGAGAAGGTGAACGGGTTGATTTCCAGATACGAAAACCCGCCCTCTGCGTAGAGGCCGTGCAGCGCGCGCAGGAATTTGACCACCTCGCCGCGCCGCTTTATCTCCGGCAAAGCGAATTCCGCGTTCTGCGCGCTTTCCAGCACGGGGATGCGGGTTTCCACCACCTTGTCCCAGTTCTCCTCCACATAAATGCCGCCTTTGGGCGAAAAGTAGACCACGTCGCAGCCGCGCTCGGAGCGGATGGCGGCGTAATACTCCTCGTCCTGATTGTGCGGGGTGAACGGCTCCAGCATAAAGCGGTTAAGCTCGCCCGTGGTTTTGCCGACGGTTACGGTTTTGCCCATGCGCTCCCGTATCCAGCTCCAGGCGGTTTTCCAGTCCGCGTCCAGAAGCACCAGGCCGTGCTTGCCGCGCTTGCCGAACAACTGGTCCGGCTTGGCCACAAGCTTTTCGGTTTTCAGCCAGGGATGGGAGGAGAGCAGTTCCGCCTCCTCCGTTTCCGGCGTAACCAGCGCCAGCATCCGCGCGCGGGATTCAAGCTGCGGGAATTCCTTCGCCAGCCAGCTGAAAAGCGCGCGCTTGCCCTCGTATTCCCGTATTCCTTTCTGCGCCATACTAGTTCAACACCCCCGCCGCCAGCCGGGAGGCGACGGCGTCTATGAAGCCTTCGGTTGTCTGATGCTTGTCGGGCCTGGGCGTCATAAGCGGAACAAGGTCCTTTGTGACAATGCCGTCCTCTATGCAGGAAATCACAGCCCGCTCCAGCCGCTCGCCGAATTTGACCACCTCCGGCGTGCCGTCCAGCTCGCCGCGCTTTTTGATGCCGCCGGTCCAGGCGAATATGGAGGCGACGGAGTTGGTGCTTGTCGCATTGCCCTTGAGATGCTCGTAATAATGCCGCTTCACAGTGCCGTGCGCGGCCTCGTATTCAAACTTCCCGTCGGGGGAGACCAGGACGGAAGTCATCATCCCCAGGCTGCCAAATCCGGCGGCCACCATGTCGGAGAACACGTCGCCATCGTAGTTGCGCATGGCCCAGAGCATGCCGCCCTCGTGCTTCATCACCTGGGCGACGGCGTCGTCTATGAGCATGTAGCGGTAGCTGATGCCGGCCTTGTCCATGTCCGCCTTGCGCGCGGCCACTTCCTGGGCGAAAATATCGCGGAAATGGGCATGGTATTTTTTGCTTATGGTGTCTTTTACCGCAAACCACACGTCCACCCGCTCCGACAGGGCGTAGTTGATGCAGGCCTTGGCGAAGGAGTGTATGGACTTGTCGGTGTTGTGTATGCCCATTATGACGCCGGGGCCGTTGAAGTCGTGGATGGTGGCGCGCAGTTCCGCGCCGCCGTCGGACGGGGTGAACATAAGTTCCGCCTTGCCGGGCCCGTCCGCCACCAGTTCCATAGACTTGTAAAGGTCGCCGTAGGCGTGGCGGCCTATGATGATGGGCTTTTTCCAGCTGCGCACGGCGGGGACGATGTTTTTGACCGTTATCGGCTTGCGGAACACGGTGCCGTCCAGTATGGAGCGTATCTGCCCGTTGGGCGAGGGCCACGCCTTTTTAAGGCTGTATTCCTTCACGCGGTCCGCGTCCGGGGTTATGGTGGCGCATTTTATGCCCACGCCGTACTGCTTGATGGCGTTGGCGGAGTCCACGGTGATTTTATCGTCGGTCTCGTCGCGCTTTTTGACGCCGAGGTCGTAATATTTGAGGTCTATGTCCAGATGCGGCAGGATGAGCTTTTCCTTTATCATCGCCCAGATGATGCGCGTCATCTCGTCGCCGTCCATCTCCACTACCGGGGTTTTGACTCTTATTTTTGCCATATGGTTTCTCCTTAAACGGCTGCCGCCGCGGGCTGTGTGGTGTAGTTAAGCAGGCCGCCCGCCGCGATTATATCGCGCTGGCGCTGCGACAAATTGTAGACGCATTCAATATCCGCGCCGGTGCGCGCGTTTTTGATTATGACCGGCCTGCCCTGCGCCAGCGCATCGCGCCAGTCCGGGGAGGAGAGCTTGTCGCCCTTTTCAATCCTGTCGTAATCGGCTGGATTTTTGAATGTCAGCGGCGCGATGCCGAAATTCACCAGATTGGCCGCGTGTATGCGTTCAAACGACTTGGCGACGACGGCTTTTACACCCAGGAACATCGGACACATCGCCGCATGCTCCCGGCTGGAGCCCTGCCCGTAGGATTCGCCCGCCACAATGATATTGTGGACGCCGGCGGCCCGGTTTTCAAGGCAGCGCTTGGGGAAAGAGGGGTCCACGTTTTCAAACACGAATTCGGCGTACTTCGGCACGTTGGAGCGGTATTTAAGCCGCGCGCCGGCGGGCATGATATGGTCGGTGGTGATTTTGTCGCCCGCCTTGATTGCGGCCTCGCCTTCAAGCGACTGGGGCAGCCGCCCGTTGCGCGGCGGCTCGCCTATATTGGGGCCGCGGAACACCGGAGTGGCTTTCAGCTCCGGCACGGGGAAAATGAACATGCTGTCGCCGGCCAGGTAACGCGCCGGCTCCTTTATCTTAGGGTACGCCGTTCCGGTTTTGCGCGGGTCGGTGAAACGGCCCGTTATCGCCGAGGCGGCGGCCGCTTCCGGGCTGGTCAGATACACCTGCGCGTCCTTTGTGCCGCTTCTGGCCTCAAAATTGCGGTTGGACGTGCGTATGGAAACGCCCGCGCTCTTGGGCGAGAAATGATTGCCGATGCAGAAGCCGCACGCGCTTTCCATGATGCGCGCGCCGGAGGCGATTAAATCCGCCAGAGCGCCCTTGCGCGCCATCATTTCCAGCACCTGCCGCGAGCCGGGGGCTATTGCCAGACTCGTATTCGGATGAACCGTCTTGCCTTTTAGTATCGCCGCGACGGTCATCATATCCTTATAGGACGAGTTGGTGCAGGAACCGATACATACCTGGTCAACCTTCATGCCCTCAAGCTCGGAGATTTTTTTGACGTTGCCGGGGCTGTGCGGCGCGGCGGACAGCGGCTCCAGCGCGGAGAGGTCCAAATCAATCACGCGGTCGTATTTCGCGGAGGCGTCGGCTTTGAGCGGCGTCCAATGCCCGGCCCGGCCCTGCGCCCTGAGGAATTTTTTTGTAACGCCGTCGGAGGGGAATATGGAGAAAGTAACCCCCATTTCCGCGCCCATGTTGGCGATGGTGGCGCGCTGCGGGACGGACAACGTTTTCACGCCGGGGCCGCCGTACTCCAGCGCCACGCCCACATTGCCCTTGGTGGAGAGAATCTCAAGCATTTTCAGCACGACGTCTTTTGCCGCAACCCAGTCGCGCAGTTCGCCTGTGAGATTAACGAGATAGACGCGCGGGCAGACGGTGTAGAACAATCCCCCGCCCATGGCGACCGCCACGTCAAGCCCGCCCGCGCCGATTGCGGCCTGGCCTATGCCGCCGCCGGTGGGGGTATGGCTGTCGCTTCCCAGCAAAGTGGTGCCGGGCTTGCCGAAACGCTCCAGATGCACCTGATGGCAGATGCCGTTTCCGGCGCGGGAATAGACTATGCCGTATTTGGCGGCCACGGTTTGCAGGTAAATATGGTCGTCGTTATTTTCAAAGCCGACCTGGACGGTATTATGGTCCACATAGGAAACCGACAAATCGGTTTTGACAGAATCTATGCCCAGCGCCTCAAATTGCAGATACGCCATTGTGCCGGTGGCGTCCTGCGTGAGCGTCTGGTCTATCCGGATTCCTATTTCCTTTCCCGGCGTATACTCGCCTTCCTTAAGGTGCGCCTGAAGGACTTTCTCCACTATATTCTTGCCCATACCAACTCCTTATTAAAGGCTGCCGGATTAAAATCGCGGCAGCCTTTGAAATGCGCGGTTCACCCGCTTATCGTGAATATTCTATCAGAAAACCATTTCCCCCCCGCATTGACACCGGTCAACGACTAAAATCAATCCCTTCCTCAACGCCCGCCGGAGACAGCTGCTTGAAACATCATCTGGCTTATTGTAGCGACGCTACACTTTATCCTTCCAGCTCCACCATTTCAGCAGTCCCGGGGCTGGCTTGTCCGTTGACGCGAAATAAACCGCGCAGCGGAAAACATACAGCACGCAGCGGTCCACAGGCCCGCCTTTCTGACGGCAGTGCCGTTTGTAAAGCTCTTCCGCGCTTGCTGACCTCAGGTCGGAGACAGAACGCACGCCAAGCAGCCATAAATCGTTGGCAATGCTTGGGCCGACGCCGGGTATGCGCCGCAAATCCTTCAGCGCCTTGTCCCTGATTCCCCCGCCGCCTGCCTGCTGTCTTGCAACTGTATCTTTTGGCATATCAATCCAGCCGGAAGCCTTCGCCCCATAGATTGTCTATTTTTATCGCGCTGCCTTCCAGCTTGCGCCTTATGCTGGCCATGTGGACGGCCAGAGTATGCATTATCTCGCGCGAGTACGCCTTGCCCGGCCACAGTCGCTGCTTGAAATCGTCATAGCTGACCAGCTTGTGCTTGTTTTCCAGCAATACGCGCAATATGGAGAATTCGCTGCGGGTAAGCGATATTTCCACCTGCGTAGGCTGCGGCTGCCCCTCTTTTTTGACCTTGAAATAACAGCGACGGCCCGGCACGTCCATGGAAAGTTCCATCGCGCCGGAAAGCATTTTCCGGGCCGGGGCGGGCTTTTTGCGCTCCCGCAGGCGGACAAGCGCCTTGATTTGCTCGGCGAAAACGCGGGGGCGCAGCGGCCTTACCGCCACTTCGTTCACATAAGATTGCAGCAGGGACAGCACTTTCTGGGGGGTGGCGCCTTCCTCCAGCACGGCCACAATAACCGCCGCCGGGAAAGACTGCCGCGCCTTCGCCAGATATTCCTCCGGCGGGACCTGGCCAAAAACCGAGGTTTTGGCCGCACAGTCAACAATAACCGCCGCCGGCATGCCGGAGCGGGTTACCCGCGCCGCATCCTTCCAGCCGCCGGCGCCGGATAATTGGCAACCCGCATCGGAAAACGGGACGCGGCAGAAATTGACAAGCTCAGAGTCCGCGGTGAGAAATAGAACTAAAAGCTGTTCCATTATTTGATTTTGATAAGAAACTGGCGCTCGGTCGGCAGCGCCTCCGTGCCGGAAAACGCTATAGCGTCCGGCTGGCGGTTGAGCAGCCGGGCCAGCAGGTCGCGCGCAAGGCCGGCCTGCTCGTCGCCGCGCGGCTTGGAATCGGCATAGCACACCACGCTGACCGCCCGCCCGTTATAGCGCATCTTGATAATATCCGCGGCGGCGGAAAGGGCGGGTTCGGCCCTGTCCTTGTCCAGCGAAAGCAGATCCCGCGCGTCGCCGAAAAGCCGGGCGCTGTCCACTTCTATGGCGGGCGCGCCGTCCAGAACGATTTCGCGCACGTCAAAACGGAATTCCGCCGGGCTGGCGGGACCGCCAAGGTGCGCGCCGCCGCTATCGGTCAAATTCAGAAAAGCGTTATAGGAATGCCCCGCCCTGACCCACAGGCCAGCCTGGTTCTTTCCGTCCCACGTCAGCTTGTCCGGCGGCTTGCCGGAGCCGGAGAATTTATGGAAAACGGAGCCGTCGTCGCCCATGATGTCCAGCTCCCACTGAAGGCCGGCATACCAGCTAGCCGCCGGGGGCTGCACCAGTATCCTGGCCATGGAAAAAGCTATGTCAAACACGACATCGCCCCGGGAAATAAGATAGTGCCATTGCGGCTTGATAACCTTGGGGCTGTGCAGCGTATCCGGACGGTTATGTTTCCAGTCAAAGGTTACCGGCGAATCCGCCAGAAAAAGCTTGTCGTCCGGCTCCAGCATGGGGGTTAGCGCGTCCATCGGGTCAAAAACGAGCTGAAGCTTTGGCCGGTTGAAGGGAAACTTGGAAATAGTCTCGCCCTTGATTATTATTTCGGCATAGGAAGTGGTGTCCTGCGCGCGCGCGGCTCCCGCGGCAACCGCGATAACCGCGGCAACCGCAAGAGCGAAACCTGCCGGATATTTTTTAACAAAGCTCATGGTCATCTTCCCTCAAATGTTACCGTTACGGTCCCCCACTGCTCGCCGGATGACGCAGGCAGCGGCGCGAACTTCCAGCCGCGCAGGGTTTGCGCCACCAGCTTGTCTACGTCGGCATAACCGGACGTGCGCGTCACGGTGAAGCCGCCGGTTGCCGCGCCGTCCGCAGCCGCCCATATCCTGACGGACACCGAAATGCCGGCGGAAAGGCTGTTTCTCATCCTGGGCGGGAGGGACAATCCCGCGCGCGCAACGATGTCCCGCGCGGCAAGCGGGCCCTCAATTTCGTAATAAGCCGACAGCGCGCGCACACGCCGCGCGCGCGTTTTGCCGGCGGCGGAATCATAAGCGTGCCGCGCTTCCCCCGCGGTGGCAAGCGGGCTTGCCACGTCTATCAGCCTGCCCACCTGTTTTGAACCTCTTTCCAGTTCCAGCGAAACAGGCAGAACCCGGACGCCGGCCTCGTTAAGCGGAGCGGCGCGCACCATGCGCGGACTGTCCCGCAAATCGGAATGAGGCGGCTCCAGACGCGGAGAAAGCATATCCTCCGAGCATGCGGGAAACGCGAATGCGAAGATGAAAATGCCTGTTGCAAGCCTCATCATTTATTCTCAAATCTTATGGTGATTATGCCATGCTGCTTCTGGAGAGGCTCGTCCGGAGACAGCGGCTCGAAAACCCATTTCTTAAGCTCATCCGTAACATACTTGTCCAGGTCCGCATAACCGGACGTGCGCATGACACGGAAAGTACTCATGACGGCTCCTTCCGGAGTAACCCATATCTTTATGGAAACCACGGCCTCGGATATCGGACGGCCTCTGGCCCATTTGGGGAAGGGGATGGCGTCCCTCTTGAGTATTTTGCGGTTGGCCAGCGGGCCTTCTATGTCGTAATCGCCGCTCATCATGCCGAATTCGTCGCGCCCGGCGGCGCGTTTTTTCCGTTCCGCCGGCGTGACGGGAGCCTCGGATATGGCGGGTTTGGCGCGGGGCTTGGCCGGCTCATCGTCCATGGTGAGGGCGTCCTCGGCGCCTATCATCTTGCCGCCGCGGCCTCCGCCGACATCTATGGTTGAAGGCATGACAATGCCGCGCCTCATGCCGATATCTTCCAGAGCTGCGGACTGCGCTATGCGCGGCCCAGCGGCGACTTTAAGCCCGCCGGCGTCCGCCATTTTCAGCCGGGAGCCCGACGACATGTCCATGCTGATGGCGCGCTTGGGGCCGGATACCTTGCCCCTGGCGTCGTTAAGCACCGAGGCGGGCATCACAAACTGCTTTGACAGGTTCAGCTTGGCCAGGGCCAGCGGGCTTTTCGCGCTGACTATATGCGCCTTCGGAGCGCTGGGAGTGGGAATCTGTATCAGTTCCTTGGGCGGAGGCGGAGGCGTGTACCTTTCCGGCTGCATTATGAAATCCACACTGTTGATAAGAGATGTCTTGCTTTCCGGCGCCCACGCCATTTTAAGATAGAACACCAGCAGCAACGCATGCGCCGCCGCCGAAAGGGCGAAAGCGCGCGAGGACCTCTGGCTCTGGGTCATCATTTATTCTGCTCCGTGGCTATGGTCATGTCGCGCGCGCCGCATTCCTTGGACAACTGCATCAGCTCCGCCAGAAGGCCGTAGGCCGAGCCTTTGTCCGCACGGAAAATCACGTATTTGCTCTGGCTTTTCATTATAGCGACCTTAAGGTCGGCCCGCATATCCTCGCCCTTGACATACGGCTTTTCAAACAGCGCCAGCTTGCCGTCGGGAGCGATGCTTATGATTATTTTCTCCTGCTCATTTCCTTCCTGCGTGTGCGCCACCGGAATCTGCACCTTGAACGGCGGGTCGGACAACATGGGCGCGGTTACCATGAATATGATGACCAGCACCAGGCACACGTCCACCAGCGGGGTGACGTTTATACCCGTTATTTCGCCGTCATCCGATTCGGCCTGCATTGCCATAGTTATTCATTCCTCATAAGAGCAAGCTTGGCTGCGCCGCACTGCTTGGCGATATCAAGAATCTGCACGACATCGCCCACCACGTTTTCGCTGTCGGCGGTTACGATAACCATGCCGTCGCGGCTGGTCTGCAGCGCGCCGATTATGGCATTGGGCAGGGCGTCAAGCTGCACCTGCTTGCCGTTGACCATCAGCACCCCCGTCTTGTCCATTTTGACAGTGACGTTTTCGCTGACGGCGGTCTGCCCCGTCGCTGTGGACGAACTGGAACGGAACACCCGTATCCCGCTTTTGAGCGCGAACGGCGCGATGGACATGAAAATAATGACCAGCACCAGGCATACGTCCACCAGCGGGGTTACGTTGATGGCCGTTATCGCGCCGTCAAATTCGTAAGGCGGCTTTTTGCTCATATTCGCCGTCCGTCAATGCGGCTTCGGCGGCATCCTGGGCTTTTCCGGCGTGGCGGGGCGGGGATCCTTTCCCGCCGCTTCCACAGCACCCGGCAGCAGCACCGAAAGGCGCGAAGACACGACCTCCATCTCCGTAACCAGCAGTTTTATCTTGCGCGTGAAGTAGTTGAACACTACGACAGCCGGAATAGCCACCAGCAATCCCGCCGCCGTGGCGACAAGGGCTTCCGATATGCCTTTTGAGACAGCTGACGCCCCGCCCACACCCGACGCCGCCAAATTGCCGAACGCCTTGATGATGCCGACGACGGTGCCGAACAGCCCTATAAACGGCGCCACGTTGCCCATGGTGCCCAGTATGCCCAGGTTTGACTCCAGCGTAAGCCGTTCCTCCTGGCGCTTGGAGGCCATCAACTCCTCCAGAACCTCCACACAGGCATTGCTGTTCTCAAGCGCGTAATGCGTAAGGCGCGACACGGGAGCATCAACTTCCAGGCAGTAGCGTTTCGCCTCCGCCATGCTGCCTTGGGCGACCAGGTCCAGCACCTTGCGCAGGAATTTGTCAACATTGCCTATGCTGGCCTTGCGGAAAACCAGCCATCTTTCTATGGCGAAAGTGATGGACAACAGCGAACATCCTATAAGAATGACCAGCGTAAAGCTGTCGCGGAGCTGCGCGATAAGACTTTCATGACCCATGTAAGTTCCTCCGGTTAGTTAGCGGCTTCCTCGTCCTGCTGTTGCTGCGCTGCTTTTTTGCGTTTGTTCTTGCGTGATTTCTTTTTCTTCTTCGCGGGCGCCTGCTCCTGCTCCGGCGCGGCTTCCGCCTGAGGCTGCTGCTCACCCTCGGACGCGGCCTGCCGGGGCTGTTCCTGTTCCTGTTGCTGCTGCGCGTCCTGCTGGGTGGCGTCCCGCAACTGGTCCGCGCGCTCGCCTGCGGCGGCGGACACTTTCTTGTCTTCCGAATTTTTGGCTATGTCCCTGTAAAGCCGTATCGCTCCCCTGAAATCTTTGGAGTCTTCGTATATCTGCGCCAGTTTTATCAGGCCCCGTATGCGGAACTGGTTGGAATACGGTTTTTTGCCCTCCAATTCCTCAAACGCGGCTTTGGCATCCCCGGCCTGCTTGTTGGAGGCGTATAGCTCGCCCATGTTGCTGTAGACTTCTATGACGGTATCGTCGTCGTTGAAGCGGGTGAGAATTTCCTTAAGCTGCCCCATCGCGCCGGGCAGATCGCCGGCGTCCTTGCGTATGCTGAAAATTTCCCAGCAGGCCAGCTTGTTGTTTTCCACGTCGGCGGAGGAAAGGCCCAGGAATTTCTTGTAATACTCCTCGGCCAGGTCCAGCTTGTTGGAGGCGCGGTAAGCCAGGCCGATGTTGAAATAAGACAGCTTGGAATACTCGGAATCGGGGTACGCGTCCATCAGCCGCCTGAAGGCGGAAATGGAGGCGTCGTAATCGCGCATCCCGTATTTGAGACTGCCCAGCCGGAACAGCGCCAGCGGCTGTATATCCTTGTCGGAGAAGTTGTTGGCCACGCGCTCAAACACGGTGGCGGCATCCTTATATTTCTTCCTCAGCAGGTACGCCTCGCCTATGTAGAGCTGCGCCTGCGCCAGCTTCGGATGATGGGTGTAGGTGGCGCTGAATTTATTCAGCCAGTAAATGGAGTTGGCATATGACTTTTTGGCGAACAGCCGCACCCCCAGCTTTAGGGAGGCCTCCCCCCCCACCGGCGTGCCTTCATGCTTGGTTGCTATATCGCCCAGCACATCCGCATAATCCGTATCCGGCGACTGGTCAAACACGCCCTCCAGCAATTCCAGTGAATCCAGCGCCTCCTGGGAAGTCGGGTAATTATTCACCAGCGTCTGCACCTGGCTTATGGTGAGCGGATAGTTTCTGTCGTTATAGGCGGACTGCGCTATGCGGAAATTGGCCATCTGCAAGTTTACACTCTGCGGGTTGTTCTTGATAATCTGGTTATACGCCGCGATGGCCTCCTTGTATTTCTGCGCGCGGAAATAGGTGTCCGCCGCGATAAGCGCGGCGTCCTTGGATTCGGCGGTATTTTTGTCGCCCGATATTTCCTTCCAGGTTTCAACCGCCTGGCTGTAATACTTCAGGCTGTAGAGCGCAAGACCGGCGCGGTATATCGCGGCGGCGGACTGCGGGCCACGCGGGGTCTCGTGCGCGTAGGTGGAATAGAGCTGATAGGCGTCCTCGTACTTTTTCTCGTTGAAAAGGCCGTTGGCGATGTCGAACTCGTTTACAAGCGTTATGGAAGACACGGTTATGCCGGAAACGTTTATCTGCCTCTTCATGGCTATAAGGCCTTTCAGCGCCGCCTGCGCGTCGCCTGCCGCCAGGCGGCACCAGGCAAGGCCGTTCTGCGCGTGGAGGCCAACCTGCACGTCGGTGAAATTTTTCAGCGCGCTGTCAAACACCGCAGCCGCCTCGTCGTAAAGGCCGATATTGTAATAAGCCTCTCCGGCATATATGTGGCACATGCCCCTGAAAAAACTGCCCGACGGCTGCTTTATGCCGGAGGTCTGCTTGAAGGTGGATGTTACCGCCGCGTAGTTGCCGCTGTCGTATTGGGTTTTAAGGATGTAAAGGATGGCCTGGTCCGCGCTCTGGCTGGCGGGGAACAAATCCGCCAGTTTGTAAAACGCGGCGAAAGCGCTCTCGTAACGGTTTTGCGCGATATATGCCTTGCCTATCAGCACGTAGGCGTATTTACCCAGATCGTCGCTGGGATATTTGGCAAGAAAAGCCTCCACGGTCCCCACGGATTCGTCGTACTGAGTCAACGTGTAACGGCACCATGCCACTTTAAGATACGAAAGAGGGGTTATTATATGGTCCGGCGGGAATTTGTCTATCACGGCGGCATATGCCTCGGCGGCATCCTTGTACTGCCCCACCTGGCGCAGCGCCTCGCCCATGAAATACTGGGCATAGGCGGCGTATTTGTCCGCCGGAAACTTCTCCAGAAAGCCTTTGAACGAGGCCGCCGCCTCGGAATTATTCCCGCGCTTGAACTGGCAGGCCCCCACCCGGAACACCGCCGACGGCAGCAGCACGGATTTGGGATAGCGTTCCGCGAATCTCTGGAACTTGGCCTGCGCGCCCTCGTAATCGCTGGAGCGGAAAAAAGAATCGCCTATCAAAAAATCGGATTTCTCGTCCAGACCGCTGCCGGGGTATTCGTCGCGCAGTTTCTCAAACGTGGCTGCGGCCAGGTAAGGCTTGTTGTGGAACATGTCCAGACAGGCCATGTAGAAACGCGCCTCGGGAGTGTTGACCTGCGCGAAACGTTTCCCAGCCGTTTCGTAATCGCCCTTTTCCAGCGCCAGAAACCCTCCGGCCAGCAGACCGCCGGGCTCCGCCGCGTAATCGGGATGTTTTTTGAGCAGTTCGTCGTAAAACAGGGCGGCTTCCTCGTTTTTTTTGAGCGCAAGCTTGGCATAGATTATACCCAGCATCGACTCCGGGTCCAGATAGCCGGGGGAGCCGGAAACCACTTTCTTGAACACGGTTACCGACTGTTCCCATTCCTGCTGGTTGTAAAGCGCCTCGCCCTGGCGGTAATTCGCCGAATCCGCCAGCGTGGAATCCAGTTTGGCCGCGTCCAGATAGCGCTCAATCGCCTCTCCGAATTTTCCGTAGGAGGCGGAGCCTTTCCCGTTGGGGGAGCCGATTTTGTTGGCGTCGGCCTGCAGGGCGAGGCCGCGGTCCATGCTCACTTCACCCTGAAGGAAACGCGCCACGCCAGCCTTGTCCGAAGCCGGGAAATCCTTGATGAATTTAGCCAGCTGCACCGAAATGTATTCCTGAAGCGTGCCGGTGGATTTGTACAGGGCGGAAATATCGCGCAAAGCCTTCCTGTCATCCGGAAGGTCAACGGCGCCGAAGGCGGCGGGGACCGAAACCGCCAGCGCGGCAAGGAAACAAAGCACCCGCGCACGGAAAACCGGCGGAATATGGACCCCGCATTTCATATAGGGACAGTATAGAAGTCTGCGCGGATATTGTCAACCGACATGAAATGACAGATGCGGCCCGCGTTTTTTGCGCCTGCTCCGGTTTTATATGGTAAAATGATTAAAACCTTATGCGGAAGCTTATAATTCAAATTCCCTGCTTCAACGAAGAGAAGACGCTGCCCGCCGCGCTTGCGGATCTGCCGCGCAGCGTCTCCGGCTACGGCAAAGTTGAATGGCTCGTTATTGACGACGGCAGTTCCGACCGCACTGTACAGGTCGCAACCGCGCATGGCGTTGACCATATAGTGAAGTTGCCGCATCACGCGGGGCTTGCGAAGGCTTTCATGGCCGGGATAGAAGCCGCCCTTAAAGCGGGAGCGGATACCATAATAAACACAGACGCCGACAATCAATACTCCGCCAAATGCATTCCCGCGCTGGTGGCCCCCATCCTTGAGGGCAAAGCGGAAATGGTCATAGGGGAGCGGCCCATCAGCGACATAGGGCATTTCTCCCCGGCCAAGAAAATGCTGCAAAAACTGGGCAGCTGGGCCGTGCGCGTTTTCAGCGACACGGATATACCCGACGCGCCCTGCGGCTTCCGCGCCATTCACAAGAACGCGGCGGTAAGGCTCAACGTTTTTTCCAGCTACACCTACACTCTGGAAACAATCATACAGGCCGGGCGCAGCGGAATGCCCGTAACCAGCGTGCCGATAGAGGTGAACGGGCCGCTGCGCCCCTCGCGGCTCATCAAAAGCATTCCGCGCTACATAATGCTTTCCATACTGGTCATAGGCAGGATATTCATAACCTACCGCCCTTTCAGGTTTTTCCTTATGCTGGGAGGCATATTCGCCTTTCCCGGTATACTATTCGGGGCGCTTTTCGCGGTGCGCTATGCCAGATACGGCGGCGTGCACATACAAGCCCTCACTCTGTCCTCTATACTCATGATGTCGGCCATAATCAGCGTCATGATAGGCATATTGTCGGACATCGTGGCAGTCAACAGGCGGCTGTCTGAAGAAATCAGGGCAAGATTGCTCCTGGCGGAAATCCGCGATGCGACAGACAAATAATCAATCTCCGGCGGGCAATTACTACGACAAGTATTCGTCGTCAAATCCTGTTGCGCGGTTGCTTATGCGCGGTTTTTTCAGGTCCTTTGACGCTTTTTTGGATGAGGCCAATCCCTCAACCGCTTTGGATGCCGGGTGCGGAGAGGGCCATTTGTCGTTGCGCATGGCGAGGCGCGGAATAACCGTCTCGGCATGCGATATTTCAGCCAGCTGCGTAGCGGCCACGAGATCCCTGCTGCAATCAGCGGGGTGCGCCGGCTCCATTTTTGAGGCTGATGTATGCAATGTCAAGGCCTGTCCCGCGCCGGATCTGGTGGTATGCTGCGAAGTGCTGGAGCATTTGCCGGACCCTAAGGCGGCATTGGACACGCTTGCAGGCATCGGCGCGCGCAGTTTCATATTCAGTGTGCCGAAAGAACCGCTTTGGCGTATTCTGAATTTGGCGCGAGGCGCTTATGTGAAAGACATGGGCAACACTCCCGGCCATATCCAGCACTGGAACAGCAATACCTTCATCAGGCTTGTAGAGAGCAAATTTAAAATTGTCGCCGTAAGACATCCTCTGCCTTGGACGATGATCCTGGCCAAAGAGAAGGGAAAACCGTGAAAAGCGGGATTCGCCAAATCACATCTCCGCAAAAGCAAAATCTCCGTGAACAGGAGATTGAGGCGTTTCTGTCCCCTTTCCTGCGCAGGCAGCGCATGATGGCGGCATTGCCATGGATGCAGGGCCGCGTGCTTGATTTCGGCTGCGACTTCAGCCTGCACTCCCTCTTCACCGCCAAAACGGGACTTTCCATTTCGCTATACAGGAAATTTTTGCCGGGCGCAAATCAGCTTTTTATTCTGGAAACCTGCGCAACGCCCCGCCCCGCACAGGAGAGATAAAACCAATGAGCATTCCGGGAAACATTTTTGCGCCGGCAGATAACGGCAACAAGCTATCGCTGCTGGGTGGAAGGTTGTCCGCCGTTTTCGCGGTATTTATCGCCTCATTATGGCTGCGGGACCTGTTTTTCTTTTTTGCGTTCGCCACCCATATAGAGCTGATTCGCAGCATCGGCTGGGCGGTGTTTGCGCTTTCGCTGCCCGCCGGAATCGTTTTGTCCGTCCGCCATGTTGAGCCGGACAGGGAACGCTGCACATGGCTCGGTTTTATCGTGCTGGCGTTTCTGGCCCTGCTGGCTCTGTCCAGGTCCGTTTTTCCGGACATGAACATAGACACCCTCAACTACCACATATTTCTCCAGCAGCAACCGCTTCTGGACAATGTTCACGACAATTTTTTCCCATGCAGGTCCTGGACTTTTTCGTTCCCGCTCGGAGACGCCCCTTTCCGCATATTCCGCTTTTTGCTGGGGTACAGGCTGGGCACGTTTTTGAACATGCTGCTAACCGCGTTGCTCTATATCCAGTCGCGAAACCTCATCCGAATATATGTGCGCAGCCGCGCCATACAAATGCCCGCAATTGCGACGGATGCGCTGGCTTTTATCGCCGTATCAACCGAGCAGATACTCCTGACGTTCGGAACATACTTAATTGACTCGCTGGTAATTCCGCTTATGCTGGAATCCCTGGGTTTGCTCATCTTTAGCAGCAAGCCCGCAGCGGATGGCACAAGAACGGAAAACGGACTTGCTGTTCACCTTATCGCGGGTTCATGCGGCATGAGTGTGGCCCTTAAACTAACCAACATCCCGTTCGCGGCGGTTATCATGCTTCTGACGCTTTTCCGGCACCGGGAATATGTTTCTGCAAAAGCCGGAAAGAGAATCGCGGCCTTATTTGCACTGCTGGCAATTCCGGCGCTGCCGTATGCGGCATACAACTATGCTTCCGTGCTAAATCCCGTATATCCGTTTGCCAACACTGTTTTCAAATCCCCGTGGTATGCCTTAAAAGAATTCCGCCTGCATATTGCTCCTCAAAACATCGCGGAAATTTTAGCATGGCCGCTTATAGGGATGCTTCACCCGGAAAGAGTTTCCCGTGTGGAAATTTATTCCGGCCAGCTTATCATCCCCGTAATCGCCATTTTGCTGGCCTGCGCATGGCTGCTGGCGAAGAAATTGCGCTCACAGTCAGATGAGGACACTCCGCTGCTGATGTCAATGCTGTTTTTCGCGATATCGCTGCCGTTATGGATTAAGGTGTTTTTCCTCGCCAGATACGCGGCGTTGCTGGAAATGTACGGCGACATAATTCTGTCCATGCTGATAATACGCTTGTTCGCGCATGGGAAAATGATTTCAAGGACCGCGGGCGCCGCCGCATTCGCGCTGTGCGCCATGCAAACCGTCTACTGCTATTACTTGGTGATAAACAAAAACACTGACTATTCATGGCGTCCGGCTGCATGGTCGGACAGGAAGGCGTGCGCGGACAACCTGTCTCTGTTCGGGCGAGACCGCTCCATGCCGAAAGAAGAGCAGAAAATCCTGGACACCGTGGGCCTGTGGGTTTTGGACGGCCCATCCAGCGTTTACACGCTTTTAAACGGCAAAGCGCCGGCCGTCAATCTGGGACTGCTTGGCGACGATACCCCAGCGCGCAAAGATTTCGTCATATCCGCCGCCAAAGCAGCATTGACCCGGTTCAAGGATAAAAAAAACTTCACTATCGCGGATAATTCCAGCGCCGGCTACACATTGAAAACCCTGCGAAAATACGGTTTCACTCCGGTTTCCGCAACGGCTTTGCATCCGTATTTTTTACCCAAAGGAAACGTGCTGATGCTGTTTGAACTCAGTGCCAGCACCGTTTCCCTTGCCGGCGACACCGAAGCGGACTTACCGCCAGACCAACGTCCCGAGATAACGGATTTGGAGGTATCCATAATACCGGAACTGGGGGATAGGCGCACGAAACTGCTGAGTAAATCTTTCCCGGAGGACAGGTATGCGCTGCTGTCAATAGCGGACCTTTATCTCAGAGGCGGCTGGATAAACAAAGCCCGGTGGTATGCCGAAGCCGCATCGCGCGGCTTTACCCAGATTCAAGACAACAACCCTTTTCCGGATTTAACCATGGGGAACCTGCTTGAAGCGGAAGGCAAATACAAAGATGCCTATCTGATGCATATTTCCGCATTGGAAAAAGCCCGGTTTCTGGGTATCCAGAACCCGTTTTTTGAACAAGCGCGGCAAAGAGTTGAGCGAACCATATATTCTCTCGCCATGGAATTGCCCTCTAAGGAAGAAATTGCCGCGCAAAAACACAAGCCGTTCGCGGACTTCACGGCCCTTGTTTCCGAGAAAGACGCCGAAATAACCGAAGCTGATATAAAAGCCATCCCGCAACTGGAACAACTGCGCAAGGAGCTGTCAGCAAAAAACTCGCCGGACAACCGCTATGCGCAACTATTCATAGCGTCAGCATATCTTTCCGGCGGATATTATCCCAAGGCCTTGTGGCATGCGGAAGCGGCCTCAAAGGCATTTTCCGCGGGCGAAAACAATAATCCGTATCCTGATTTCACTCTTGGCGCAATTATGGAGAAACGCGGAATGTACTGCGACGCCTACAAACTATACGCGGCGGCGGCAGCAAAGGGCGAAATAGTGAAAGACTTCAATCCCGCTTTTCAGGCGGCATTATCCAACCTGTCCGCAAAAATGTCCCCCCAGGACAAGGCAAAGGCGGACAAATTTGTCACAGCCATGAAAACTGAATTGTCCGCCAAACAATCGCATGACCGGCCTGCTGTTTCAAAACAGCATGTCGCAACTTCGCGGCAGCCAACTCCCGACGACATCGGCAGCAATTTGCGCTCGGCCAGGCTCGTATCCGGCTGGCACCTGTGGGGAGACAAAAGCATCTGGATGGCCAGAGTTTCCGAAGCGGATTTCAAATCGGGCTCCGGCGGGAAAGCGGTGTTGTCGGCCTACCTGCCGGGCAATCTGCCTGCCAGGAAACTTTCGCTATTCTGCGACGGCAATCCGCTGGGAAATTACAGCATCGCGCCCGGAGCCGTTCATATAGAAGCGCAGGGACTTCCGCCCAACAGGATTGTAAGGCTTAAAATAGAGCTTGATAAATCCGTCGTGCCGGCAGACGCCGGGCTGGGAGCCGACAAACGCGAACTGGGGCTGCTGTTTAGCGACATCGTCCTCAACTGAATTTGATAGTATCTGAAACGTGAAAGACGCCACACAACCGTCCGGCGCGGGACTGCCTTCCGGCAATTGCGGAAAAGGGGCCTGCGCCGTTTTTTTTCTGGCTGCGGCGGCTTATTTCATCATCGCGCTGTGGAAGCTGCGCTTTCCGGGACTGTATTACGACGAAATCCCGTTTGCCAACATAGCGCTGGGCTGCCCGTCGGGCGATTTGTCGGTGCACCGGCGCTGGGGCGGCATTCCCGTAATGATAGTTCCGTATTACAGCGCGCTCAAAGGCTGGCTGTATTATCCGGTATTCAAGGCTTTTGGCGTTTCGGCCTGGACAGTGCGCCTGCCTGCGGTTTTATTCGGCGCGGGCGCCATCGCGCTGACTTGCCTTTATGTCCGGAGGTTTTTCGGCGGCGCGGCGGCGCTTGCCGCGCTTTGCCTGATTGCCGTTGACCCTTCCTTTGTTTTCAGCACGCGGCTTGACTGGGCGCCCTCGTCGCTGATGATGCTGTTCAAGGCCGCCTTTCTGCTGGGACTGGCTGAATGGATAATGCGCAAACGCGCGGCGGGACTGTGGCTGGCCGGCGCGGCGGCGGCTGCCGGGACTTTTGACAAGCTCAATTTCATCTGGATTGCGCTGGCCGGGGCGGGCGCGCTGGCAATCGTCTATCACAAGCGGCTGGGCGAGGGGCTGCAGCGCAGCCGCGCCGCCTCAATCGCGCTTTGCGTTCTGCCGGTTCCCTGCGCGCTGCTGGGCGGCTATTATGTAAGCCTCATTCACGGCAGATGGGTGGCGGCGCGGCATTTTCCGCAGCGGCTGGAAGACATCGCGCGGGTCGCGCTTTCCACCGCCGGCGGCTGCGGCCCGCGCGAGTTCATTTTCGGCTGCGGGCTGCGGCAATGCACGGAATATCTTCTGCTGCTGGCGGCGGCATTCGCCGCGGCGTTTGCCGCGCGCGCAGTCTGCAAACGGGCGCTTGCCTCGGCGCGAGAACTGGGGTTCATGGCGCTTTTCTCCGTCCTGCTGCTGGCGCAGATATTCATAACCGCCAATGCCGGCGGGACTCAGCATCTGGTGTTGCTGACGCCGACGGGGCTTGTGATTCTGGCCGCGCTGCTGGCCCCCGCTTTTGAAGACTCGGACATATCCGTAGCCCGCCGGCGCGCGGCGCGCATCCTGGCGTCCTGCGCGCTGGGGCTTGCGCTTTTCGGCGCGCTGCGCGTTGACGCGGCATATATGCGGGATATGGACTCCCCCCCGCAAAACGTCAACTGGGACACCGCCTCCCGCGAACTTGCCGATTATGCCGCCTCCCATCCGGGCAAACGATACGCGGCGGTTGACTGGGGACTGTCAGCTCCGCTGGTGGCGCACAGCCAGGGCAAAGCCGTCTGCCGCGACCTGTGGCAGAACTTCATGGGCTACGCCTATTCGCCGGACCCGCAATGGCTGAAGCGGTTTGGGGACGAGTTCATGCGGCAAGACGTCGTGTTCCTGATGCACGCTGCGGGCGCGCATGTTCCGCCCGCAAGGCGGGAGACGAGGGATAACTTTTTCGCCGCCGCGAAACTGCGCGGCTGGCGGCTGGAGAAACTGGCCGGCATACAATCCTCCGCCGGAAAACCCTTTATTGAGCTTTACGGCGCGGGTTTGATACAATCAGGGAGCGCGGCAGCACAGCGCGGGGTGGTCCGGAAATGAAAAAAATACTCGCCATAGACGATGACGCGAGCATTCTGTCCCTCTATGCCGACATACTGGGCAGGGCGGGCTACGAGGTGCATTGCGCCGAGGATGGCGTCAACGCGCTTTTTAAATATCAGAGCATCAAACCCGACCTCGTGCTGCTGGATTATGAAATCCCCGCCGGAGGCGGCCTGGGCGTTTTCAAGCGGCTGCGCGGCGCGCTGGCGCAGACAGTGCCGGTGCTGTTTGTAACCGGGCATCCGGAATCCGTGCTTGGCATCGCGCTTAAATTCTACAAGGTTGGCTATCTGAAAAAACCGTTCACGCGGGAAGTGCTGGCGCAGAGAGTCCGGGAAGCGCTGGGGGAAGCCCCGCAAGCCGCGCCGCAGCCGGCGCCGCAACCCGCGCAAGCGCCCTCGCCCCAGCCGCAGCAGCAGCCGGCGCAGCCGCCTGCGGTTCAACCCGCCCCCAATCCGGTTCCGCAGCAGCAGCCCGCGCCCCCACCGGCCGCGCCGCAGCCTCCGCCGCAACCCGCGCCGCAACCCGCGCAGCAGCCTATGCGCGCCGCTCCGCCAAACCCGCCCGCGGACGACGATGACGACGATAATCTTCCACCGCTCATCATAAGACCCAGGCAATAACCGCATAAAAAAAGCCGGAGATTTTGCTAACATAAACAAACAAGGAATTTTTATGGCTGACAAAAAACAGAAACCGGCCTCCGCGCCGGCAAAGAAAACCTCGGCGGGCGCGGGGTCGCTGGTAATAGTGGAATCCCCCGCCAAGCAGAAGACGATAGGCAAGATACTGGGCGCGGATTTCGCCGTGCGCAGTTCCTTCGGACACGTGCGCGACCTGCCGGAGCGCGAACTGGGCGTGGACGAGAAAAACGGCTTCGCCCCCACATACAGAACCCTTCCCAAAGCGGAAAAAAACCTGCCCGACATCAAGCGCTGCGCCGCCGCCGCGCGCGACATCTATCTTGCCACTGACCCCGACCGCGAGGGCGAAGCTATCGCCTGGCATCTGGCCCAGATACTGGAGCGCGAGACGGGAAAAATGCGCCGCATCTCTTTTCACGAAATAACGCCTTCCGCAATCAAGCAGGCCATAAACTCTCCCCGCGCCATAGACATCGCGCTGGTGGAGGCGCAGCAGGCCCGCCGCGTGCTGGACAGGCTGGTGGGCTACAAGCTTTCCCCGCTGCTGTGGCGCAAAATCGGCAAGGGGCTTTCCGCCGGGAGGGTGCAGTCCGTCGCGGTGCGCCTGGTGGCGGAGCGCGCCGCCGAAATAGCCGCGTTCAAGGAAGAGGCATACTGGAGCCTGCACGCCCTGCTGGAAAAGCCGGGAGCAAAACCGGAATTTGAAACCCGCCTTGCGCAGTGGCACGGTGCCCCGGTGGAGAAAACCGCCGTCCACAAACTTTTTGCCGAGGATTACCGCGTAAAGACCACGGCGTTTGACACGGAGCAGGCGCTGTCCGGCGCGCTGTCCGCGCTTAAAGCCGGCCCGCTGACAGTGCAAAACGTTGAGACCAAAGAGGTGCGCCAGCGCCCCCGCCCGCCTTTCATAACCAGCACCTTGCAGCAGGACGCATCGGCCAAGCTGGGATTTTCGCCGCAGAGAACCATGATGACGGCGCAATCCCTATACGAAGGCGTTCCCATGGAAGGCGGCGAAACCGTGGGTCTTATAACATACATGCGCACGGATTCGTTCAATGTGTCGCGGGACATCCAGGAAGAGACGCGCAAATTCATCGTCCAGGCCTACGGGGACAAATTCCTGCCCCCCCGCCCGCCTCTCTACGCGGGCAAGGTAAAAGGCGCGCAGGAAGCGCACGAGGCCATACACCCCACCAGCGTTTTCAGAAGGCCGCAGGACATGAAACCCTTTCTCTCGGGCGAGCAGTTCAAGCTCTACGAGCTTATCTGGCTGCGCTTTGTGGCCAGCCAGCTCTCCGACGCAACTTTTGAGGCGGTCTCCGCCGACATCGCGATAGGCGCTCCCGCCGCGCCGGAAGGCATTCTGCGCGCCACGGGCCGCACGGAGAAATTCGCCGGCTATCTGACCGTATACAAGGAAGAGCGCGAAGACGACGGCGAGGAGGAAAACACCCCCCTGCCGCCGCTTCAGCAGGGCGACGCGCTGAAACTGCTGGACGCGCCCTGCCGCAGGCATCAGACCTCTCCCCCTCCGGCATACAGCGAGGCCAGCCTCATCCGCGCGCTGGAACGGCACGGCATAGGCCGCCCGTCCACATACGCGCCCACGATAAAAACCATCGTGGACCGCAAATACGTCGCAAAGAACCTCAAAAGCGGCCGGCTTGCGCCCACGGACCTGGGCGCCACCGTTACAGAGCGGCTCAAAGGCTATTTCCCGGAGCTGATGGAGCTTTCCTACACCGCCGACATAGAAACCAAACTAGACGACGTGGCCGACGGCTCGCGCAAATGGGACGCCGTGGTGAACGATTTCTACAAGCCGTTCGTGTCGGACCTGGCCAAGGCGTATAAAGAGATGGCCGCCCCGCAACCCAAGGAAACGGACGAGAAATGCCCGCTCTGCGGCGAGAAAATGCTGCTGCGCGAAAGCAGGTTCGGCAAATACCTTTCCTGCTCGCAATATCCCAAATGCAAAGGCAAAGCGCGGCTGGACAGCGAGGGCAAAAAAGTCACGCCGGAGGCGACAAACGAGGTCTGCCAGAAATGCGGCAAACCCATGGTTATCCGCACCGGGCGCAGGGGTAAATTCATGGCCTGCTCCGGGTTCCCCGCCTGCCGCAACACGGTTTCGATAGACGCGCAGGGCAACAAGGTTGCTGGTTATTCGCCGGTAACAACCAGCCATAAATGCCCAAAATGCTCCAGCGCGATGCTGCTGCGCAAAAGCGCGCGCGGCTATTTTCTGGCCTGCTCGGCCTATCCCAAGTGCCGCAGCACAGCCATAATAAGCGAAGCCGACGCAAAAGAAATTCTGGAAAAAACCGCCGCAAAATAGAAACAGCCGCGCCTTCACTCACCCGCCGCGCATAGGCCTTACGGCCCATGCGTGGCGGTTTTGGTTTTTAGATAATTACCCATTGAAGCGGCTCAGTATGCCGCCATATATAAGGGGAAGGAATACGAACACAAAAAAAACACTGCTGGCCGCGGCCGCCCTGGCGCTCTGCCTGTCCGCGCGCGCGGCATCCGCGCAGGACCAATCCGCCCGCCGCAACGGCGGAGACATTGACGGCAACGTCAGAATAAAATCCATGTATACGACATTGGACGCGAAAAAATGCGTGGAGGTGCCGGTGCCGGATGTGCCGTCGGAAGATCAATCAGGCGACTACGGCATGCAGCAATGCCCCGGTATCGCCGGTTTCAGCCTGCTGACGCTATACGGCGATATGCGTGAAAGCGTCACCGTCGTGGCGCCCGGCGGCAAGCAGTATCCGCAGCAATACTGGGAAGTGGTAAGCGCCGCTTTCGGCTCAGTGGACAAACGCGCGGAATGGGTAGGCACGCAGAAAAGGGGCAGCAAAATCTTTGAACCTTTCGCGCTTATCGTGCGCTACAATGCCAGCGAGAATGCCTCCGACGTCAACAAAACAACAGCTTATCTTGCGGTGTCGAAAATAGACATGGACAGGGATGAAATCTGCGTCGTGGCCAAAATACGTCCCGGCGCAAACCAGAACGAAAAAGCGCGCGAAGCCGCCTTCAACCTCCGCAACGGACCCTGCATGGCGTCAAACTGACTAAACCCGGCTCATACTCCCCTCCGGCGCGTTTCATCCGAGACGTGCCGGAGGCATTTTAGAATCTGAAAAAAATTGTTAAAATGCTTTTGCGCTGCAGCTTGCGGCGTCTTGAAAAAACATGATAAAAGCGGAAAAACTTCACCGGCGCTACGGCGCGGCTGTGGCCGTGTCCGAAGCGTCTTTTGAGATAGGGCAGGGCGAGGTAGTCGGTTTTCTGGGACCCAACGGAGCCGGAAAAACCACCACCCTGCGCATGCTGGCGGGAATTCTCTCGCCGACATCGGGCAGAGCCGCAATCGCGGGGATAGACGTGGAGGAAAACCCTTCCGCCACCCGCGCGAAAACCGGCTATCTGCCGGAAAACAACCCTCTTTACGAGGAAATGGAAGTCAGCGCTTTCCTTGAATGGAGCGGGCAAATGCGCGGCATGTCCGGCGGCGCGCTGGAAAACGCTGTCTCCTCCGCCGTCGCCAGGTGCGCGCTTAAATCCGTAATCGGCAAGGATATAGGCGAACTCTCCAAGGGCTACCGGCAGCGGGTGGGGCTGGCCGGCGCGATTTTGCATAATCCGCCGGTGCTGCTGCTGGACGAGCCGACCTCCGGCCTGGACCCGAACCAGGCGCTGGAAGTGCGCGGGCTGATAAACGAATTGCGCAGGGAAACGACCATAATGCTCTCCACCCACATACTTTCCGAGGCGCAGAGCATGTGTGACCGCGTGATAATAATAGACAAGGGCCGCATAGCCGCCGACGGCAAGGCGGCGGAGCTTGCCGCCGCCTCCGGCGCGGACACGTTGATTCTGACACTGGAGAAAACCGACCCGCAGCCCGTTTGCGCGGCCATAACCGCGCTGGGCGCCTCCTCCTGCGGACATGAGGAGAAAGCGGGCGAAGCGGTGTTCTCCATACGCGCCGGAGAGGATTTGCGCGCCCGCGTTTTCGCCGAAGCGGTGAAAAACGGCTGGAAACTGCTGGGGCTGGAGCGCAAAACCGCCTCGCTGGAAGACGTTTTCAGGAGCCTTACTAAATGACATTCTGGAACCTCTATAAAAAGGAAACCGGGGCGTATTTCAACTCCCCTGCGGCCTATGTGGTGATGGCGGCATTCCTGCTTACATCGGGATACCTGTTTGCCGCGCCGCTGTTTCTGGCAAACCAGGCAAGCCTTTCCGGCTTTACCGGGCTTGCGCCGCTGCTGCTGGCTTTTCTGGCCCCGGCGGTGACAATGCGGCTTTTCTCCGAGGAATTCAAGACGGGGACGGCGGAACTGCTGCTGTCGCTGCCGGCGGACGAGTGGGAAATAATACTCTCCAAGCTGGCCGCCGCGCTGACGGTGTTCGCGCTTACGCTGGCGCTGACGCTGGTCTACCCCGTAGTCATAATTATGCTGGGCGGGCTGGACACGGGCGCGGCGCTGTGCGCCTACATCGGGCTTATGCTGTGCGGGATGACGCTGTGCAGCGCGGGAATGCTTGCCTCCGTGCTGACAAAAAGCCAGGTAACCGCCTTCATAGCGGGTTTTATGATGACACTGTTTCTGTATCTTGTCGGGAAATTCAGCGTTTTCATGTCCCCGCCGCTGGCCGCGCTGGCGGATTTCGCCGGCATAGGCGCGCATCTGGACAACATGTCGCGCGGGGTGGTGGACTCGCGCGATCTGGTTTACTTTTTCAGCCTGTCCGCGTTTTTCCTGTTCCTGACGCGGCAGAAACTAAAGACGATGAAAATGGACTAAAGCTATGGCCTCGCAGAAGAAAAAAACCGCTCTCGTTTATTCCGGCATAGGCGCGCTGCTTGTGGCGGGGATACTCTCCGGCGCGAATGTCATATCGCATTACGCGCATGTCCGGCTGGATTTTTCGCGCGGGAGGATATTCTCGCTGTCGGAGGCGACAAAGAAAATCGCCCGCGGCCTGCCGGACCCGGTTACGGTAACGCTCTACAGCTCGCGCGAGCTGCCCCCTTCGGTGGCGGCGCTGCGCAACTACACCCGCGACATAATGGCGGAATACCAGTCCGCCTCCGGCGGCAAGGTGCGCGCCCGGTTCGCCGAGGTCGGCGACACGCCGGAAAGCCTGGAGGACGCCGCCAAAAACGGCATTCTCCCCGTGCGCTTTGATATATACTCGCGCGACAGGTTCGAACAGAGGCAGGGCTGCTTCGGCGCGGTGATTCAGTTCCGCGACAAAAAAGAGGTTCTGCCCTATATAACAGAGACGGGCAGCCTTGAATACGAAATCACCTCAAGGCTTAAATCGCTTGCGCACGACGGCAAGCCCGTGCTGGGTTTTGTAACGGACAAAGGCGCGACGGCGCATTTTTCGCTGGGCCCCGATATCAACGCCCAGCTTAACGCGCGCTACGAGCCGCGCGCAGTGGACATTTCCAAAGTGGATCCGCAAAAAGGGATAGCCCCGGAGATAAAAACTCTCTTTTTCCTGGGCGGGACAGAGCCGCTGGATGATAAAGAGTTGTTCGCGCTGGACCAGTACCTGCTTTCCGGGCGGACGCTGTTTGCCGCCGTTGACGCCGCGCGCGTCAACGCCCGCGCCTTTGCCGCCATGCGCAACGACACCGGCATGGAGAAATTCCTGGCCGCGCACGGCATAACCATCCTCCCCGAAATGGCCATGGACGAGCAGTGCCAGCCCATACAAATCTCGCGCCGGCAGGGGATGTTCGTGCTGGCCAATCTGGTGCGCTATCCGCCTTTCATAGTGGCGCGGGAACTGGACAAGTCCAACCCCGCGCTCAAAGACGTGCCGGCCCTGATAATGCCGTTTGCAAGCCCGGTGGCAATCAGCTCTGCCGCGGCGGCGGGCGCGGCGCGGGCGGAGACGCTGGTCAAAACCTCCCCCCAAAGCTGGCTGGCGACTTATTCCAACGGCGGCATAAGCCTGGACCCGTTCGGCGATTTCAGCCGCAAGGACGCCGAGAAAGGCCCCTTCGGCCTTGCGGTATTTCTGGAGAAGAAATTCCGGCCCGCCTTTCCCGCCCCCAAGGGCGTAAAGCAGTATCTGACGCAAGCCTCCGGCACGGGGCGGCTGGCGGTGGCGGGAACCTCGGCCTTCATAACGGGGCAGTATAACCTGCCGGATTCAAACGTCATGTTTTTCCTGAACCTGGCCGACTGGCTGCTTCAGGATTCTGACCTTATAGCCATCCGCAGCAAGAATATCAGCTTCAGGCCGCTGGCGGAGGTTTCGGAAGCCGGCAAACGCGCCGCCCGCTACTGCATAATGCTGCTGCCGCCGCTGGGCGCGGCGCTTATCGGGCTTGCGCTGTGGAGGCGCCGCCGCATTCTGCGCAGCAGGGCGGCAGGGAAATACGGGCAATGAAAAGAAAAACTCTGATAATCCTGTCCGCCGTTTTTGCGCTGATGGTGGCGGCAAGCGCGGGGCTGATACTGTCCTCCCGGCAAAAGCCGCTGCCAAGGCTCTGCGCCGGCAAGGCAAAGCAAATTGCCGCGCTGGAATTCTCCTATCCCGGCGGCAAAACAGCCAAATTCATAAAGACGGACAAGGGCTGGGAGATTGCCTCCCCCATCTCCTACAAGGCGGACGAACGCGAGCTGGCATCGGCGGTATCCGCATTGTGCGGGCTGCGCCTGTCGGAGACGCTTTCCGCCTCGCCGGAGACGGCGCGCATGTTCGGCCTCAACCCGGAAAACGGGGTCGGCATCGCGCTTTCCGGGGCGGACAATAAAAAAATAGCGGAATTCACCGCCGGAAAGGAAGGCCTCTCGGCGGAGGCGTTTTTCATAAAGCTGCCTTCGGGCGAGATAAAAGAGGCATCCGGCCTTGCGCGCGCCGCGCTGGCCCGGCCTTTCACCGAATGGCTGGACAAGACGGTTTTCTCCGCGCCGATGAACAAAATAACTTCGGTCGCCTGGCATAAAGGCAAAGACAACTGGCGCGTTTACGCCGAAAACGGCAAATGGCTGCTGGAAAGCGCGGGCAAAAAAACGGCAATCCCCGCCGAAAAGTATCAGGGCAAAATAGGCCCGCTGCTCATGTCGCTTGCGGACCTGCGGGCGGAGCGAGTGCTGCCGTCCTCCGGCGAATACGCGCCAAAAACCGCCTTCAAAGAAGACTTTTCGCTGGACATAAAAGCGGACACGCCCGCAGCCGCAATCAGAATCGGCGCGGCGGATTCCTCCGGCGGGCGCGCCGCGCTGTTAAAAGGCGAGAACCGCGTAACCTTCATAGTCCCCGACTGGCGCGCCGCCGACCTACTGCTAAACCCCTCCGGTATCAAGTAGCGGCGTGGCGCAATCTGGCCGGAGGGCGCGCAGAAACATCCCGTTTTTTTCGGCATACTCATAGCGATGCGCACAACCTTCCGCATTTTCACGCGCGCCGCGCCGAATACCAGGCGGCGATAAGAGTATTGGAGAGATATCCGGTTTTTCGCCGAATTCCGCAATCCAACTGCGCTTTCCGGGCTAATTTGCAGCATCAGGGCTATTGATGCCCGCCTGTTGGCCGCATTATAAGATTTTCTCCCGATAACTGTTTGGGCAAAAATCAGGGAAGCAAGTTTATTGATATGAGCGCTGCGTTTTTTACTAGAATTGGCGTCATGCAGGGAATCCTGATTCTTGCGGCGTTGCTGCTGGCGGGGTTGGCATATGCTGCCGGTCGTTTCAAAAGGCTTCATGCCGGTCAACTGGCACGGGAAAAACTTTCCCGCGAGGCGCTGGATAAATTCGTCATCGCGCTTTATAAACGCGACATGGAAACCGGCCTTTTTGAGTACCTAAGCCCCGGTTTCACCACGATATCCGGCTACGCCGCGGAAGAGCTGCCGTTTCAAACCTATCTGGAGTTGATACATCCCTCGGACCGCCCCGAGGCCGAACGCGCATTCGGCAAGGCGCCCGATGGCGCTGCCGGCGGCGCTTGCCAGCTGCAATACCGGTTCAGGCACAGGAACGGGCAGTATTTATGGCTGCACGATCAATTTGTCATAATGCGCGGCGCCGGAGGAAAGCCGGAGACCGCCGTCGGCGCGGTGGCGGACATTTCCGTGAGCAGGCAGGCGGACATCTATCGCGAAATACGCGTGGAGATACTGCGCATCCTATACGGCCCCGGAGCTTTGCAGGACACTGTCCGGCGCGTTATAGAGATGATAAAGGCCGGAGCCGAGGCGGATGCCGTGGGCGTGCGGCTGCGCGACGGCGATGATTTCCCGTATTTCGCGCAGGACGGCTTCTCAAAAGAGTTTCTGTCCGCCGAGAATGCGCTGCTGGAACGCGGCGAGCATGGCAGGTCATGCCGCGACACCGACGGCAACGTCTGCCTGAAATGCGCGTGCGGGCTGGTCATTTCCGGCAACACGGATGCTTCCCGTCCGCTTTTCACCAAAGGCGGAAGCTGCTGGACCAACGATTCCCCCGCGCTTTTGGGAGGAGACGAGCGGAACCGGTGCGCCGTGGACGGATATTGTTCGGTGGCGCTGATCCCCATCCGCGCAAATGACCGGATTGCCGGGCTGCTGCAGCTTAACGCCCGCCGGAAAGGATGCTTTTCCCTGTATTCGGTCACGCAGCTTGAGAGCATCGCCGCTTATATCGGAGAAGCGCTTCTACGCAAGCGGGCGGAGAAAGCGCGCGAGGAGAGCAGGGACCATCTCCATCTTTTGTCCATAACAGACGATCTTACGGGATTAAACAACCGGCGCGGGTTTCTGGAGGTTGCGCGGAGCCAGTTCAATACCGCCAAACGCTACGGGAAACCGCTGACGCTGCTTTTCTGCGATATAGACGGCTTCAAGCGAATAAACGACGTTCTGGGCCACGACGCGGGCGACAAGGCCATAAAAGACGTCGCGCACGTACTGACGCAAACCCTGCGGACGTCCGATGTCGCCGCCCGCATCGGGGGCGACGAGTTCGTGGTGCTGCTGCCGCAATCCGGCGCGGCTGCGGCGCGCGGCGCGCGCGCGCGCGTTCAGTCCGCCCTGAAAGAAATAAACCTCCGCCGCAAATTCCCCATCAATATGAGCATAGGCATCTGCGAAATGAACGTGGATTCAATGCGCGCCGTGGACGATATGCTCGCGCTCGCCGACGCCGACATGTACAGGCAGAAAAAACAGCGCCGGCCCCAGCGCTAAAATAAAACCCCCTCTTGCGAGGGGGTTCAAAGTGGTGGACCTGAGCGGGATCGAACCGCTGACCTCCTGCATGCCATGCAGGCGCTCTCCCAGCTGAGCTACAGGCCCAAAGAGAATATCGCTAAACCGCAACGATATTTCAGTATACCATTTTCCGGCGGATTTTGTCAGCCTCGTCGGAGCGCTGCCGCAAAACCGGAAATTTCATGACCGGGGAGCGGGGTACTGCCTGCGCAGACGCTCCAGTATGCGCCTTGTGGACGCGGATTTATTGAGCGTGTAGAAATGTATGCCGGGCGCGCCGCCGCGCAGCAGTTCCTCGCATTGGGCGATGGCGCGGTTTACTCCGTAGTCGCAGATCGCGGCGCGGTCCTCGCCCAGCCTGTCCAAATCCGCCGCCATGTCCGGCGGTATTTTTATGCCGCAGAGGCTGGTGAATTTCTTAAGCTGCGAATGCCCGGTTACCGGCATTATTCCGGGGATAATCGGCGCGGTTATCCCGGCGGCGCGGCATTTTTCCACAAAAGAAAAGTAGCTGCTGTTGTCAAAAAAAAGCTGGGTTATGGCAAAAGAGGCGCCGGCATCCAGCTTGCATTTGAGGCTGGCGATATCCGCGGCGGAGTTTTCCGCGCGGGGATGCACTTCGGGATAGGCCGCCACGGCGGCATGAAACCCGCCCAGCGTCTTGATATGGGACACCAGTTCGGCGGCGGAGCCGTATTCCGAGCTGGGCTTAAAACCCGGCGGCAAATCGCCGCGCAGGGCCAGGATATTGTTGATTCCCTCCGCGGCGAGGAGGGCGGTTATCGCCTCCACCTCTTCGCGCGTGTAGATGACGCAGGTCAGATGCACCATCGGCTCAAAGCCGAACCTTTCCCGTATAAGCAGGGCCAGCGCGGCGGTCTGCAGCCGCGCCGGGCTGTTGGGCGAACTGGTTACAGACACGAAATCCGGCGACAGCGGCTTTAATTCCTCCAGCGCCTTGTAAAGCGAGGCGGTGTCCGCCGCGGTCTTTGGCGGATAGAATTCAAAAGAAAAAGTCCTGCCCCCCCCGCCGAAAAGCGATGAAATATCCATTTCCTTATTCTATCATTTTGGTAGAATAGCCGGGTGAAACATTCAGCGCAGCATTTTGAAAAATCCGGACGGCAGCTCTGGTTCAAGGGCGAGTATTACCGCGCCCTGAAACTGATGCAGGAGGGGCTGGAGCTTTATCCGGGCGATTTCCGGCTCAAGCTTGGCGTGGCGCTGGCGCAGCTGCGGCTTGGCAATTACGCCATCGCGCGCGACCTGCTGCGCGAGTTGCTAGACGACTCCCCCAACAACGGGGACGCGCTGTCGGCGATGTGCGAGGCCTGCCTGAGCCTGGGCAAAAAACAGGACGCGCTTGACTGCGCGGAGAAAATACACAAACACCATTCCAATTCGGCGGTGCTGCTGGAACATCTGGGCATGGCAATGCTGGAGCACGGGCTTTTTGAAGAGGCAAAACGCGCCTTTGCCGCCGCGCTGGCGGCGACACCGGAGCGGCCCTATGCGCGTTTCGGGCTGGGGATAGTGCACAGCGGGCAGGGACATCACACCGCCGCCATCCGCGAGATACGCGCCGCGCTGCGCATGAAACCGGAATTTTACGAGGCGCGCTCCTACCTGGGCAACCTGCTCTACGACCACGGCCAGAAAAAGCGGGCCATAAAAATTTTCCTGTCCATCCCGGTGGAGGACATGATAGACCCGGTTACGATAAGCCGGCTGGCGGCCTACGCGCGCACGGACAAGAAGCTGCTGCCCCTTGCCGGGGAGCTTGAAAAGCGGCTTGACAATCTGACCAGGGGCCAGACCATATCCGGCTTCCTGCATTCGCTGGAGGAGCGCGCCCTCCACGCCGCCGCGCCGCGCGCGCCGGCCAACATGAAGCTGCGCCTTATAAAGGTTTCCCCCGCCGCCCCGTTTTCCGAGGCGCAGCGCGCCGCGCTCTATGATATGGACAAGCGGCTTAAAGCCCTGTTCCCGCGCCAGCCCGCGCCGCCGGAAATACCGCCGCGCAGGCCGCCGCGCGTCTGCGACGGGATAGAGGGTTTCCTGTCGGCATTCGCGCTGTATCTGAAAAGCGTGTCCGACAACTCTGTCCGTTTCGCCGGAATTCCGCTGGCGGGCCAGAGCGCGGCGCTGGGCATTGACTCGCTTTCGCGCTATGCGGCGGCGCTTGTTTCCGGGATGCGGGGCGGGCAGGCGCAATCCGCCGTGTCGCAGCAGACGATGGATGCGCTGCTTTCCGGCGCGGTCAATATCGTCAAGCAGATGCCGCCGGGGCTGCGCGGCTCGGAATGGATAGCGGAGCTTGGCGGGATAATACTGGCCTTCTGGACGCCCGTGGACATGCTGGAGCGTATTTTCCTGATGATGGGCATTCTAAGCCAGCCGGAGAAAAAATCGCTGGAGCCGGTAATCGCCCGGGGCAGGGCCTGGCGCAGATGGCTGCGCTTTCGCCCGGACAACAAGTGGGCCTCGCCCGCGGCGCAGCTTATCCCCTCGCTGCCGCAGAACTACGGCTCGCGCCAGCAGGTGCGCTGCGCGCGCTGCCAGGCGGTGATAGCCGACTACCCGGATATCTCCCAGCCGGAGGACACGCCCCCGGTCCTCTGCGGCGACTGCGAATCCGTGCTGCGCTGCCCGCGCTGCAAAGGACCGATGAGGCAGGTGTCCTCAACCCGGCTGGGCATGGAAACCTACCGCTGCATGCAATGCGAAAACCGGGTGAAGATAAAATCCCGCAGGACGCGGCTCACCAGATAACCAGCAGCTTGCCGTATATTTTCTCGCCGCCGGAATCCACCATATAGAGATACAGCCCGCTGGCCACGCGCGAGCCTGCGGCATTATTGAGGTCCCACAACGCGGTGCTGCCGGAATCGTTCTTGCCGATATCGCGCACCAGTTCGCCTGAAACGGTATATATCCGTATTTCCGCCTGCGCCGGCAGATTAGTGAAAGTTACAGACGAAACCCCCTGGGATTTCTTGAACGGATTGGGATAGGCATGCACCCCCGCCAGCAACGATGAGGCGGACTGCGGCGCGCCCGCCTGTCCGGCGGAAGACGCCGCCCCCTTGTCCCGCGCCGGCGCATCGCCAGCCAGCGCCTGCGGGAAACAGCCGAAAAACAAAACAGCCGCTATAATCAGCATGACAACCTCCTAAAATATCCAGGGATACGGATAATCCCTGTTGCGGGCATTGGCATACAACATGACGAGAAGTATATGCGTCGGGTGCGCCAGCCGCGCATAGCCGAACTCAAGATGAAACTGGAATTTATCCGACGAGGACGGGTCGTTGAGGACAAATCCCGCCCGGCGGTCCTTGAGGAAAACGCCGTAGCGCGCGTTAATCTTGCCGGAAAGGCTGCCGCACATCCTGCGCAGCAGATGCAGTTCCGGATGCTCGTCGCGCAATTCGAATATGATGGTGCCGTCGCTGTCGCAATAATACCAACTGCGGCTGCTGTTTACGCGCCTCACGCTGCCGCAGGCCATTCCCTTGCCGTCGCGCATCTCTATACCGTCGGAATCCTCCTGCGCTTCCAGGACGGTGCTGCCGCTGGCGTCCATTATGGCTATCCTGTGCCGCGAGACCTGGCGCATCACCATCGCCACAGCGAACAAGGTCATAAACGGCAGTTCGGGATACGAGGCCAGCACCCAGCCCGCAGGCAGTGTCAGCAAAGCCTCAAACACGGATTTATCCAGATTGAAAGAGGCGGCTGCGCTCCACATGATATGCAGCGCAGCAAACCCGTATATGGAAAACACCAGCAAAGCCTCGCCGCCGCGCTCGTAGCGCGCGAACACCTTCTGTCCCGGACGGCTGGCTACGGCATACTCCACTACCGACGGCAGCACATAACGAGTTATCATAAGCGGGAAGAAAAAGTCCGGCGGCATATTCCTGGGCAAAGGCTCCAGCTTTGGATAGGCCAGCCCTCCCGCATATACTGAAGAATACATCATGGCGGCAAACCACATCGCCGCGGCAAGCATCCACACCCATAAAGGCAGCGGATTTCTGGGCACAAACGGCACCGCCGCCGGAACGGAAGTTACTTCCAATGCCTGAGTCTGCGCAGTGGCAGCCGTTGCGGCAGCGCGCGGCGCGGGCAATGCAGGGCTGCGCCTGGAAATAGCAGGCTCCTGCGGCGAAGACGGTTCCGGCAATGCCGAGGGCATGGAAATAACACTGCCGGCGCGGGCCCTTTCCCCCCTGCCCGCGTTCGGGATAGCGGAAGGCAGCCGGGCAACAAGAGTCACCTCCTCTCCGGCAGGCTCGGCGGGCTTTTCAGCGCCGGCGGCAGAGACCGCCGTTTTGCGGCCCGGTTTGCGTCCCTTGGCCGTGTAACCTGGCGGAGGATCTCCCGCCCGCCTGACGGAATAGAGTATGCCCTCAAAATCGGAGGCTCCCACGCCGGAGGCCAGAACGGAATAGGTATTGCCGTCATAAGTGAAATACCCGGTTCTTATACCCGTCTCGCCGATGTTATAGACTGTGTAATATGCGGTCCCGCCCGCATGAATGGAATACGCCTCCACAACGCCGGAGAGGATGTAGCCGCGCCCGCGCAGCATGCTTATATCATCCTTGAGGCGCGCCTGCACGTAGCGGGAGCCTATTTCCTCGTTGAGTGTCTTGACGGAGAACTCAAACCGGCGGCTTTTAACATACAAAACGGTGTCTCTGTCGTCTTCCTTCAGCGTCGTTTCCCAGCCGGGCGGCAGGTCAAGCGAGAGGCTTCCGTCCGTGGTAATCACTGTCTCCGCGCGCGCGGCGGCGGCAAACATGACGGCGGCGGCAAACACCGCCGCGGCGCCAACTATCCAGGAACCGGCCCGGCTGCCGCGCGAAACGCCGGCGCGGGCACGGCATTTCCCGTCCGCTCCGAAAAATGAATGCATCGAAAGCCCCCCGGCAGGGGCTTTCCATAAATTCCGCAATGATATCCGGCGCAAAAATGTCATATCAGCCAATCGTCCGCCACAAACCGCGCCCGACACAAACACAAACAACCCCTGAACAGTTCTCCTGAACCGTTCCCAGAGCGTCAAAAACACTATAATTATAACAGCAAATAACAAGCTAGTCCACAAACAATTTCGCGGTGTTTAGAAACGATGGGCTGGTTCTGCAATGTGATAAAATGAAAGTCACAGTGGATACATTTTGAGCCTTATGACAGGTGTGACGTTAAATGATGGGGGCTTGCTTTCGCCAGAAACAAGATGGGCCAACGTCTGGATTCTGACTGCGGTTCTGTCCGCGTTTTTCTGGGTGTTGGAACTGCGCCATCACTATTATTTCCTTCAGGACGACAACCGTGTCGCTTTTCTCGGAGCCTTGGCGCATAACTGGCGCGCATTGACAGAGGGCGGCCTGGCGCTGTTCAATTTTCACCAGTTTCTCGGCTTGCCTTTCATGGCCCCGGGACAGAGCGCAACGCTTTACCCGCCGTCTTACATGGCCGTAGGGCTGAGCAAGCTGGTTTTCGGGCATATTTTCGCGGCGGTGGATATTTACATAATACTGCATCTCCTGGCCGGCGGGGCGGCGATGTTTTATTTCCTGGACAAGGCCGGCACTGGGCGGAGAGCAGCTTTTTTGGGCGGGCTGGCATGGCCGCTCAACGGTTTCGCCGTGTACATGAGCGCGAACTGGTTCTTCGTCTGCCCGCTGGTCGCGTATTTCCCCCTGATGCTGGCGCTTGCCTCGCGTACGCTGCAGAATGCCGGAAGCGCGTTTGCTCTGGCCGCCGCGCGGCTGGGGCTTTTCTATACCGGCTATCCGCAATACTTCGTTCACGCCGCGCTGCTTGAAATATTATATATAGCCTCCATCCCGCTGTTCGGCGGGAAAAAGCCGGACAAGGCCGCCCTGCGGAAATATATGGCAAGTCATATCCTGACCGGCGCGCTGGCGCTGCCGCTGTTGCTGCCGATGTGGCATCTGGTCCGTATTTCGGCTGACAGAAGCGGTCCACTGCCTTATTTCGAATTCGCCTCGGAGCCGAACAATCTCTTGCTGTGGCTTCAGGGATTGGTATGGCCGGTGCGGGCTGAATGGATGTATCATGACGGGTTTTTTGCCCGGTTGTTCCGTCCGGAGGCTTTAAGGGGGCTGCTGCTGCCCTGTTATGCCACGGTGGGATGGGTGATGGTTTTCTTCGCTGTCTGGTTGCTTGCGACGCGCCGTTTCAGAGAATGGTCCGCGCAAGGCAAGGCCGCCGCGGTATTGTTTGTCGTGGCGCTTGCATGGTCTTTCGGGCTTTTCAACAGACTGTTGTATCTTGTGCCGGTGATGAACAGATTCCGCGTTAATTTCAAGCTGGTGCTGTTTGTCAATTTCGCATTGACAGCCCTGGGAGCGGCGGGTTATGCCGCTTTTGAGCTGAAACGTGTACACAGGACGGCGTTATTTGCGGTTTCGCTGGCGCTGAGCATTGCGGGTTTTGCATTCATCTATCTGATGCTGCCGCCAAGGGATTTCACCGGTTTCACTGAAATTCCGCCGCTGACGCCGCCCATTTCCGGACCGGACATCTCCGGCAGGATCGTTGCCGTCACTCCCTGCAGAACGGATGTAACAAGGGGAATGGTGATAACAAGGCGCGACGACCTGAGACTCGCCGCGTTCGATTATGCGACATTGTGGGGATACCACTGCTTCGCCGGATATCAGGTGCTGGTGCCCAGGCTGAATGCCGAGATGACATTCGGCCTTAACGATTCCGCTGTTCTGCCGCTGGATATAAGGGAGTTCACCACGGTTTTGCCATATTTGCGCGGTTGGGGGGTGAGGCGGTACATAATCAAAAATTCCTCGCTGCCGTTTTATGAAAAATTTCTAGCGGCATCTGGCATACGACGGGAACAGGGGGATTCAGAATATGCGATTTTCAATGATTCTCTGGCCCGTCCCATGGTTTATCCTGCCGGCGCAGGCGGCAGTGTCGAATTGTATCACAGTTTTTCAGTCAACGGTGTCAGCATTTCCAAAAAATCCGGCCCCCCCGTCGCGGCGGTGGTCAATGCGCTTTATAATCCCTTTTTCAAGGCGGTGGTGAACGGAAAGACCGCGCAAATTGCGCCGACGGCCAACGGGCAAATTATGATTGAGCTGCCGCCGGGACAGGCCGATGCCAGGGTTTATTATCGCGACCCTTGGTTCGAACTGGGGCTTGTTCTGTCCGGTTTAACGGTTGCCGTTTGCATCGTCATACCGCTTATCCGGCGGCGCAATCGGGCCGCAGCGGCATAAACCCAAATGGTATTGTATGCCTATAGCTGAAAAAACCTTCTCCCGCGAACGCATACATGCCGCCATATTGTGGACTGCCTTGGCCTTTGCCTTTCTGTGCGGCACATGGTTGCGTTTCAAGCTGGATACGCTGCCTGCCTCCACGGCGGATACCTGGGGATTCCTCAAGCCGGCAATATCCGCGCTTTACGGCGGCAGCTTCGAAACCGTTTTTGGCCGTCCTTTTATTTATCCGGCATTTCTGTATGCGGTGATTGGAATTTTCGGCGATTTCCGGGCGATTGCGGTATTGCAGCATATCGCCGGAATTATGGCGGGCGGAATTCTTTTGCTGGCGTTGCTGAAGTTGAAAAACCGCATGGGCAGCCTCATGGCGGTTGTGCTGGCGGAAGCCGCCTTTGTTTGCGTGATAACCGCATTCCTTACAAACAATTGGCAGGCAACGTTGGAACATATGATTGTCAGCGAAGCCATGATGCCGTTTTTCTGCGCGACAGTGTTGTTGTGTTTCACAGGAATCGCGGCGTCGATTAAAACAGGCAATACGTTTGAGTGGGGAATCGGAATAATAGCTGCGGGCGCGGTGGCTGCGATGTACCAGCCGCGTTTTCTGCCCATATTCTGTCTCTGCGCGGCCTGCGGCATATACGCGGTAAGGGTTTCCAATGTGTTGCGCGGTGTTGCAACGCGGTCAGCGGCGTTCACCGGCGTTGCGCTATTGTCGCTGTGGCTTGCGGGGCAGTATTTCTCGCACAATGACCTGTTTGCCAAAACCACGCCCGGCGACGTGCTTTTTTCGGCCAATGCCCGGATTGTGAGTTCGGTCATGGATGATGAGTTGCGTAACCCCTCCTGCGGGGACAGGGAATTTTTGGCGCGGCTGTCCGAAGAACTGAAAGCGCCGGTAATTCCCGGGTATTTGCAGTGGCGCGGCGCCTGCCGCACGGTGGCGGCTCATTTCAATTACGACGGCGGCAAGGCGCGCTCTTTCGAAATCCGCTGGTTCATGAAGGCCGTTATGCATCATCCATGGCAGTATATTGCCGATGTGCTGGGCCGGCTGCGCAATCTGTATGGTTGGGACATGCGCATGCTGACAATGCGGCCGTCGCGCGGGAACGGACTGCCTCTGGCCTTTGCCATGGGAATGGGCGCGAATCAATGGAGGCCATTGCACGGCGGCTGGTATTATGGCGCGCGCGAGCTTGTGCATCCGTGGTGGCGGGACTCCACCGACTCGTTCTGGATTGCTCAAAACGACTCATTGCTGCGATTGCTGGCGGCGCCGGGACCGCTCAACTGTTATCTGGCCGGACTGAAGACTGCCGTGACCGGCAAAAATCCGGATGGGGAAGACGTGCGCATAGGCGGTATCGCGGGCGGAATTTTCGAGAAAGTATTGTTTTTCAACGTTGCCTTTTTCGTGCCGGGATTAGCGGCAGCCTTGCTTATGGCGGGCATTCTGACATGGCGGCACAAGTGGGACAGGGACCTTGTGTTTCTTGCGTCGTTGTCGGCATTTTCGCATATATGCGTGCTGTCGTCGGCATTGTTCGGCGCTGTTGTTTTCACATTTGACGACTTGCGGTATTTTCTGGACAGCGCCTTGTTCATGTATGCAGCGCATTATTGCGGACTGGCTTTTTCCACACTAGCCGCAATGCGGTTTAGATAAGGGCGTTCTCCGTCGGTCATTTGACTGGCTGTCCATGATTGCGCGCATATCCACTCATCTTGATTTTCACATGCCGTGGATATGCCCTGCCATGGCGACGCGGCGGCAGAACAAGCTGACGCATGTTTACCCGGAAATCGCAGTTGGATAGCGGAATTCGGCGGCGGAGAGCGGGACACTCCTGTGCATAATTTTTGTGAAATTGTTTGCGAAATTGTTTGTTCCTAAGCAGGCCGAACAATTTCGCAAAAACGCGCGGACAGCGCAGACATAAAAAAAACCGGCGTCCGGGAATGCCCCGGACGCCGGTTTGCCTGCGGTAATTCTATTTCGCAACCAGGAACTGTCCTTCCAGCCCGTCTTCGGAGGAGTTGGAAACCCACACCTTGAAAATGCCGGGCTCCACCGAGAACTTCATGTCCTTGCCGTAATAGGCCAGTTCGTCCGGGCCGAGGGTGAATTTCACGGTTTTCTTCTCGGCGGGGGCGAGGGTTACGCGCTCGAAGCCTTTGAGCTCGCGCACGGGGCGCGACACGCTGGCGACCGGCTGGCGTATGTAGAGCTGAACAACCTCGTCGGCGCTTCTGTCGCCCATGTTCTGCACGGAGGCGGTTACGGTTACCGTGCCGTTGAGCGGTATGGTGCTTGCGCTTACCGCCAGGTCCGAAATGGCGAACCTGGAATAGCTGAGCCCGTAGCCGAACGGATACAGCGGCGTGTTCGGGATGTCCAGATAGCGGGAGGCGTACTTCTCGTCCGGCTTGTCCAGCGGGATGGGCCGTCCGGTGTTGAGATGGTTGTAGTATATCGGCACCTGGCCCAGGGCGCGCGGCCAGGAAACGGGCAGCTTGCCGCCGGGCGACTTGTCGCCGAACAGCACGTCGGCGACTGCGGTTCCGCCCATGGTGCCGGGGTACCAGATTTCCAGTATGGCCGGCACATTGGCGGTCAGCCAGTTGATTTCAACGGGCCTGCCGTTCATCAGGACCACCGCCATCGGCTTGCCCGCCGCTGCCAGCGCCTGAACCAGCTCAAGCTGCCTGCCGGGAAGCGAAATGTCGGAGCGGGAGGTGGCCTCGCCGGTCATATCCGCGTTCTCTCCCACGACCGCCAGGATGAAATCCGCATCCTTGGCGGCGGCTGCGGCGGCTGCGATATCGTCGTCCTTTGACACATAAGGACCCGCGCCACGGACGTATTTAATCTCCACGCCGGCGCGCGCCGCGCGCGCCACCAGGCCGCGCAGCACTGTAATCGCATCCGAGGGAACGCCGTCGCCGCACCAGGAGGCGATGGTGGAGGTGGTGTCGTCCGCCAGGTCGCCGGCCAGAAGCATCTTTTTGACGCCGGAGGGGATGGGCAGAGTGTTTTTGTCGTTTTTAAGCAGCACGAAGGAAGCCACGGCGGAGCGGTAGGCCGCGCCCCTGTTTTCCGGGGAGAGTATTTCCGTCTTTTCAAGACTCTCATCCACATACGGCTTGTCAAACAGCCCGGCACGCATTTTAACGCGCAGTATGCGGCGGACGGCATCGTCTATATCCTTTTTGGCGACCAGTTTGTCCTTGACCAGCGCAACGCCGTTCTCGTTATAAACCTTGCTGACCATCTCCATGTCCATGCCGCCGTTTAGGGCGACCCGGGCGGCGTCCGCGTCATCGGCGGCGATGCCGTGGCATATCAGTTCCTTGACGGAGGTGTAATCGCTGACAACAAAGCCGTCAAACTTCCACTCGCCCTTGAGAATGCCGCGCGTCAGCCACTCGTTTGCGCTGGCGGGAATTCCGTTGAGGGAATCGAACCCGCCCATAAACGTGGCTATGCCCTCGTCAACGGCGGCCTTGAAGGGCCGGAGATAAACCTGCCGGAGCGTCCGCTCGGACATGTCAACGGTGTTGTAATCCCGCCCGGCTTCCGCCGCGCCGTAGGCGGCCCAGTGTTTGGCGCAGGCGGCTATTTTGTCCGGCGCGGAATAATCCTTGCCCTGGAAGCCGCGCACGCGGGCCCTGGCCATGGCGGATCCGAGATAGGGATCCTCCCCGGAGCCTTCCACGATTCTGCCCCAGCGCGGATCGCGCGCGATGTCCATCATCGGGGCGAATGTCCAGTGCACGCCGGACGACCGCGCCTCGCGCGCGGCGACAGCGGAGTCCTCCTCCACTATCTTGGGGCTGAAGGTGGAGGCTTCCGCCAGCGGCACGGGGAAAACGGTCTTGTAGCCGTGAATTACGTCAAAGCCGAAAATCATGGGGATTTTCAGCCGCGATTCCATCGCCGCGCGCTGCAATTCATTGGTGTTTTTGGCGCCGCGGACGTTGAGGGTGGAGCCTATCAGCCCCTTGCGGGCAAGCCCCATCACTTCGGGGGTGGCCGCCCCGGAATCGTAATTGCCGTCCAGCTGCTGCATCTGGCCGAGTTTTTCCTCAAGCGTCATCTTTGAGAGAATATCGTCTATCCGGCTTTCAATATCCTGCGAGGCGCAGGCCGGCAGGGCTGCCAGCGCAACCGCATACAACACTGCGATTATCTTCATGTTTGTCTCCTTAGTGATTGTGTCTGCCCGACTCTCCCCGCTCCGCCGCCACAGTTGAAGCAGGCCATTATGGAATCCGGCATGTCGCGGATTCAAAACCGATTCCATTATACCCAAAATTGCGGCGCAAGACACGCGGCCTTCAAATTTGTAGAATTATCCGAAGGCTGGCTATGCTCAAAATAATAGGGTACACGATAGACATTTTAATCGCTTCGGCGATAATATACCGGCTTATACTCATCATAAAGGGCACCCGCGCCATGCAGGTGCTCTGGGGCATTCTGCTGCTGGCTTTTATCACCGTGTCGGCGGACGTGCTGGGGCTCAAGGCCACCGCCTTCCTGCTGACCCAGTTCTGGGTGGCCGGGATAGTGGTGCTGGTGATAGTGTTCCAGCCGGAGCTGCGGCTTGCGCTGGCCGAGCTGGGCAGCCAGCCGCTGGGAAACATCCTGGTCTCGCATGAGTTTGATTTCATCAAGGAACTGATGGGCGCAGTGCGCTACTGCATGGCAAACAAAATCGGCATGCTGGTGGTGCTGGAGCAGGAAACCGGACTGCGCGACTTCGTGCGCACAGGCACCACCATAAACGGCGTCGTAACAAAAGAGCTGCTCATCTCCATTTTCATGAACAAAACGCCGCTGCACGACGGCGCGGCCATAGTGTCGGACAACCGGCTCATATCCGCGGCGTGCATACTGCCGCTTTCGCAGGAGCAGACGGTTTCCAAGATATTCGGCATGCGCCACCGCGCCGCTCTGGGCATAACGGAGATATCGGACGCGGTGGTGCTTGTAGTCTCCGAGGAGCGGGGCGAGCTGGCCCTGGTGCGCGGCGGACGAATACAAACCCCCGTGGACCCCGACGACACGGAAAAGCGGCTGCTGGACCTTTACCGCTCCAAGGCGGAGAAGAACCTGCTGCGGCGCGCGCCGCGAGGCTGATTTTATGAAAATTCCCGATGTTATAAAACGCGACTGGCAGGTAATGCTGGTTTCCGTCGCGCTGGCGGTGCTGGTCTGGCTGCTGGCCAGCCGCAGGCACGGATAACGATGGGCGAACATTTCGGCACCGACGGCATACGCGGCATTCCGGGGAAATTCCCCCTGGTTGAGGATTTCGTGGTCCGGCTGGGGCGCGAGGCCGCGCGCGCCGTGGGCGGGAAAAACGGCGGTTCGGTGATAATCGCGCGGGACACGCGCCTCTCCGGCGAGAAACTGCGGGACTGGCTGGCGCGCGGAATGCGCGCGGCGGGGTTTGAGCCGCTGGACACAGGCATAGCCCCCACGCCGGCGGTTTCCTATCTTGTGCCGCAGGAAAAGGCGGCGTTCGGCGCGGTCATCTCGGCCAGCCACAACCCGCCGGAGTTCAACGGGATAAAATTTTTCTCCGCCGCCGGCGTGAAGCTGGACGAAACCGCCGAAAACGCGATAGAGGCCGCCATCGCCGCCGGCGGCGAGGCCGCGCCGGACGATAAAGCCGCCAACCTGAAACTTCCCGGACGGTTGACCGTTCCCAAACCGGATTATGTCCGGGATTACGAGAATTTCATAGTGGAAACCGCCGGCGTCAGGCTGGACGGGATGAAAATAGTCGTTGACTGCGCCAACGGCGCGGCCTACGACATAGCGCCCAGGGCCTTTGAACGGCTGGGCGCGCGGGTAACGGCAATCAATTGCTCCGCCGACGGCGAAAAAATCAACCGCAACTGCGGCGCGCTGCACCCGCAGACGATGTGCGCCAAAACCGCCGCACTGGGGGCCGACTGCGGCTTCAGCCTGGACGGCGACGCCGACCGCGTTATTTTTTCAGACGAAACCGGCGCCGTTCTGGACGGCGACGACATCATCGCCATGGCCGCGCTGGAGCTTAAAAAAGAGGGGCGGCTCAAACACGACAAGGTCGCCCTTACCGTAATGTCCAATCTGGGCATCGTAAACGGGTTGAAAAAACTTGGCGTCTCCTGCGAGCTTACGCAGGTGGGCGACAAATACATTTCCCAGGCGATGGAAAAAGAGGGGCTCTCGCTTGGCGGGGAAGCCTCCGGCCATATCATATTCAGGGATTTCCTGCCCACCGGGGACGGGCTGCTGTCCGCCGTGCAGGCCATAGCCCTGCTTAAACGCTCCGGCATGAAAATGAGCGATTACGGCAGGCTGCTGCCGAAGTATCCGCAATTGCTCAAAGCCGTAACGGTGAAAGAAAAAATACCGCTGGAAAACGTCGCGGGTTTTGACGAGATGCTCAGAAAGCAGGAGAGGACGCTCTCCGGCGGAAGAATTGTGGTGCGCTACTCCGGCACGGAGCCGAAGCTGCGCGTTCTTGTGGAAGGGCCGGACCGCGCCGCGGTGGAGCGCGCCTGCGAAAGCATCCTGGATTTTTACACCGCGCGCGCCGCATAAACAGGAGGGTTTTATGAAAATCAAACTGGGAATAAACATAGACCATGTCGCGACATTGAGGCAGGCGCGCGGAATCGGCAAGCCCGATATCGCGGAAGCCGCCAAAATCTGCCTGGCAGCGGGGGCGGATTTCATAGTCTGCCATCTGCGCGGGGACAGGCGCCACATACAGGACGCGGACGTTTTCCTTCTCAAAAAGAAAATAGGCGCAAAGCGCATTCACCTGGAAATGGCCTGCACGCCGGAGATGGAGCGCATCGCGCTAAAGCTCAAGCCGCGTTCGGTCTGCATAGTGCCGGAAAGGCCGGACGAGCTTACCACTCATGGCGGGCTTGCTTTGTCCGGCAAAAACGCGGCGAAGGCGGCCCAATGCGTCAAAAAACTGCGCCGCGCCGGAATAGGGGTCAGCCTTTTCATAGAGCCCTCCGCCGCGTCGGTGCGCGCCGCGCGCGCCGCCGGCTCCGATACGGTGGAGCTTTGCACCAAGGCGTACGCCGAGGCTTTCGGCGGCAAAAACGAGGCCGCCGCGCTGGAGAATCTTGAAGTGGCAGCCGTGCTGGCGCGCGAAATGAAGCTGCATATACACAGCGGCCACGGGCTGGATTACCGCAATGTCCGCGCCGCCGCGCATATTGAGGGGACGGAATGCCTCAATATCGGTTTCTCCGTCATCTCCCGCGCCATGTTTGCCGGCCTGGGCCGCGCCGTGGCGGAAATGAAAACGCTTGTCGCATAAGCGCGGACGACAGAAAAGGCGGGAAGATGGGAATAGTGTTCGCGCCGGGTTGCGCATTGATGATATACAAGCCGGAGCTGGCCGGGCGGATTCTTGGCTTTCTGAATAAGGAATTGGGACCGGTAAGCGAGCATTTGACCTGTTGCAGGCACGCGCCGGATCTGCCAGCCGGAACACAAATCATCAATGTTTGCGCCGGCTGCGACAGGCGGTACCGGACGCTTTACGAAGGCATCAGCACGATTTCACTCTGGGAAGTCCTGTGCAAAAGCGGCAGCTTTCCGTTTCCGAATTACAGCGGGGAGGAAATGACCGTGCTGGACGCCTGCCCGGCCAGAGACCAGGCAAGAATTCACGACGCTCTCCGGTATTTGCTGGCGAAAATGAACATCCGGGTGACGGAACCGTCCAAAACCAGAACCGGCGGCGCCTGCTGCGGCGACAGCTTGTACGGGCAGCTTCCCCCGGAGCAGGTCAAACAGTCCATGAGGAAAAGGGCGGACGAAATGCCCGCCGAAAATGTCGTGGTTTATTGCGTATCCTGCGTAAAAGCCATGCATATCGGCGGCAAAAAACCGCGCCATATGGCGGACCTCCTGTTTGGCGATAATACCGCCGCGGGAATATGCGAGCCGGATGAATGGCATGCGGAGTTGGACAAATTCATCGACTCGCATTGACCTGGCGGCAAGTTCAAGGAGCTTTCATGTGCGGAATAGTCGGATACGCCGGCGGCGGGGAAGCCGCGCAATTTATAATATCGGGCCTGCGGCGGCTTGAATACCGGGGCTACGATTCCGCCGGGCTGGCGGTAATAGACAAGGAAAAAAATTCGCTGGAGCTGCGCCGCAGCGTCGGCAAGGTGGAGCTGCTGGCGAAAATGCTCAAGTCCAGGCCGGTTTCCGGCTCCACGGGGCTTGGCCACACGCGCTGGGCCACCCACGGCAAGCCTAACGAGGAAAACGCCCACCCCCATACCGACTGCGAAGGCAAAATAGTGGTGGTCCACAACGGCATCATTGAAAACTATGCCGCGGTTAAAGACCGGCTGGGAAAAGCGGGCCACACATTTTCATCCGAAACAGACACCGAGGTGATAGCCCATCTGATAGAGGAAAAAATACGCAATCTCGGCTCCGGCGGGAAAGCCTGGCGCATGGAGATGCTGGACCCGCTGTTCTACGACGCGGTGCGCCTGGCGCTGAAAGAACTGGAAGGCTCGCTCGCGCTGGGGGTGCTGTGGACAAACTGTCCCTCCACCATAATCGCCGCGCGGCGGCAAAGCCCGCTGCTGCTGGGCATAGGCGAGGGCGAGAATTTTCTGGCCTCGGATATAACCGCGCTGCTTGAAAAAACGAAAAAGACCGTCTATCTCTCCGACGGGGACATCGCCGTGCTAAAACCGGCGGGCGTTACGGTATTCGGCGCGGACGGCAAAAAAGCCGAAAGGCCCGTCTCCGTCGTGCAGTGGGACAGGACCATGGCCGAAAAGGGCGGCTACAAACACTACATGCTCAAGGAAATACACGAGCAGCCCGCCGCCCTGGAAGACACCATGCGGGGCCGCCTTTTCCCCGCCGGGGAAGAGGCCCTGCTGCGCGAGTTCGGGCTGGACCCGGAGGCGGCGCGCTCGCTGCAGGAGATACACATAGCCGCCTGCGGCACAGCCTATCATGCCGCGCTTGCCGGGCGCTATATGATAGAGCATTTCGCCGGCGTGCCGGTTTCCGTGGATTTCGCAAGCGAGAGGCGCTACCGCGACCCGATTTTCGCGGCGCGCGCGCTGGCGGTGCTGATAAGCCAGTCCGGCGAGACGGCAGACACCATAGCCGCCGCGCGGGAGTTCAAAAAGAACGGCGTCAGGACGCTGGCGATATGCAACGTGCTGGACTCCTCGCTGACGCGCGAATGCGATTTCACCTTCTACACCCGCTGCGGCCCGGAAATTGGCGTGGCCTCCACCAAGGCCTTCACCGGCCAGCTTGCGGCGCTGTATATTTTCGCCGTGCAGCTGGCGGCGGCGCGGGGGAAGCTAACCCCCCAGCAAACTGATTCGTGCATAGGGGAACTGTTCAGGATTCCAGCGCTCATGCGCCGCGTTCTGGCCCGCGCCGCGGAGGTGGAAGCCGCCGCTAAAAAATTCGCCGACAGGGGCCACTTTCTGTTTCTGGGGCGGGGCATAAACTACCCCGCCGCGCTGGAAGGCGCGCTGAAAATAAAAGAAATTTCCTATGTCCATGCGGAGGGTTTCGCCGGCGGCGAGATGAAGCACGGCCCCATCGCGATAATAGAGGAAGGGATGCCGGTAATAGGCATATCGCCCAAATCCCGCGCGGGGGACAAAATAGCCTCCAATCTGCTGGAGGCGCATTCGCGCGGAGCGCGCATAGTGGCCATCGCAAACGAGGGCTGCCTGCCCGCCGGCGTGCAGATAGACCAGTGCCTTCCCGTGCCGGAGACCGGCGAATACCTGTCCCCGCTGCTGACTGCGCTGCCGCTGCAACTGTTCGCCTATTATTCGGCGAACGAGCGCGGCTGCGACATAGACCAGCCCCGCAACCTCGCCAAAAGCGTTACGGTGGAATGACATGCCTTTTGAGCAACTTATAGGAATCGGCATAGACATAGTGGAAATAAAGCGCATCAAGCTGCTTATCCGCAAAAACAAGGGCTTTCTGGCGCGCGTTTTCACCGACGAGGAGCTGCGCTACAGCATAGGCAAGAAAAACCAGTTCCAGCGGCTGGCGGTGCGCTTTGCGGCCAAAGAAGCCGTCTGGAAAGCCGCCGGGCTTAAGGGGCTGGCGCTGAAAGATATAGCCATAGTCAAATCCCCCGGCGGCAGGCCTGGCATATTATGCAAAGACCCGCGCGCAGCGGGCATAGTGTTCCATCTGGCGCTTTCGCACGCGGACGATTACGCCTCCGCCGCGGCGGTGGCAATACGCACGGGATATGGCGGTTAAACGTCTGATACTGATGCGGCACGGCCATTCGCCCGCCGCCGGCGCGGGCGGGGACGCGGCACGCCCGCTGTCGGCGCGGGGCAAAAACGCGGCGCTGCTTGCGGCAAAAAAACTTTCGGCAAAGGGCTTTGCGCCGGAGCTGGCGCTGTCCAGCCCGCTTGTGCGCGCCATGTCCACCGCGGAAACCGCGGCGGCGCATTTCGGCGCGCGGGTGGAGGTTGCGGACTGGCTTGACGGAAGCCGTTCCTGCTCCGATGTGTGGGAGATGCTGCTGCCCCGCCTGGCGGATTGCGGGACGGTTATGGCAGTAGGGCATCAGCCGGGGCTGGGCATGCTGGCCGGCGCGCTGATGGGCGGCTGCGCCTTCCCCTTCCAGCCGGCGGGGGTCTGCGTGCTGCGTTTTGACGGGGAGCTTCCCCCCCGCCCGCGCGCCTGCGCGGCGGAAGAGTTCAGCTTTCTGGACCCTGAAGTATAGCCAGCGCCGAGGGAACCGTTTCCACCGTAATGGCGCCGCGGGCGCGGCGCGGCTCGCCGTCAATGTGATAAACAATTTCGCCTTCGCCTCTTACCAGGGCGGAGGCGCTTTTTGCTGCGGACACCAGAGAAGAGCTTTCAATGCTCCCGTCAAACAGCTTGTGCAGGTGGCGCACAGTCTGGTACCAGGGCCGGTAATCCACAGTTACGATATTGAGCAGCCCGTCGTCCGGCTTTGCCGAGGGCGCTATCACCGCCCCCCCGCCGAACTGGCGGCAGTTGGCAAAAGCCAGGCATAACGGCTTTACAACAGATGTTTTGCCCCCGCATTCCAGCTCCAGCCGGGGCGGCTTGTAGGAAACATATTGCCTCAGGCCGAAGTAATAGTAAGGCAGCTTGCCGCGCGGCCCTTTCCTGCCGAAACTGTTGAACGCCTCGCCAATCAGCGCGTCTATGCCTATGCCGGCGACATTGGCGAAATACTCGCCGTTTATCTTCCCCAAATCAATGCGGCGGGGCCGCCATTTCAGCAGCGCCTCCAGCGCGCGGCGCGGAGCCAGCGGTATACTGAATTCCCGCGCCAGGCCGTTGCCGGAGCCTCTGGGCACAAGCCCCAGCGCGGCGCGCGAGCCGCAAAGCGCGGGCAGCGCCTCGTTTATGGTGCCGTCGCCCGCGGCGACAACCACGGCGTCAAACCCCGAGGCCACCGCGCCGCGCGCCAGCTCCAGCGCATGGCCGGGGCCGGAGGTGAAGGCGCATTCCGCGCGGCCCCGCCCGGCAAACAGGGTTGTTACCGCTTCAGCCAGGTTGCGCGCGTCGGTTTTGCGGCCCGCATTGGGGTTTATTATGAAATAAAAGCTTCTGTCCATCAGCCACTATTGTACCTGAATTTGATAAAATGGGATATATGAAAAGAAGAGAGTTGGTCAAACATCTTACCGAGCAGGGCTGTGTGCTTACGAGGGAAGGCGGCAAGTATTCAGTGTTCCAGAACCCCGTCACATGCAAGGAAACGCCGGTTACCCGGCATAACGAGATAGCCGATTTCACCGTGCGCAAAATATGCCGGGATTTAGGCGTAGAACCGCCGCACTAATTCTCCTCTGCGCCCTTGCCTGCGGCTGCGCCGGAATCGGCAGGCAGGTGGACTGGCTGCCCTCCGGCCCCTCCTTTTCGCCGAAAAAAACAGGGGATGTGGAGGTGTTTTTCTCCCGCGCGCAGGTAAAACATCCTTATGGCGCCATGGCGCTGCTTCACGGCTGGGACGTAAAGCCGGAAGACAAAAAATCCCTTGACCGCCAGATTCAAATGATGCGCGAACTTGCCGCCAGAAACGGCGCGGACGCGATAATCGCCGCCATAAACGACCACGAGACGGGACAGGGAGATTTCTCCGGCGGACTGCCGGACGGCCTCTGCAACGCCTACGCCATAGCCGTGAAATATGTGGACACCCTGACCCCGCAGGAAAGACAGGCCCTGCAAAACTGGAAACCATGATAGCCGAGACGCCGCAGCAGTGCGCGGAATGGACGGGACGCGCGGTCGTCTGCGATGTGCTGCGCTGCTCCACCAACATCTGCGCGATGCTGAAACGCGGCAAGCCGCATGTGCGCGTTTTCGCCGACAAGGACAAGGCCGTTGCATGGCATGCCGGCAATCCGGGAGGCGATTTTTTCTCGGAACTGGATTTTCCGCCGGAATTTGAAAAATACGACAATTCCCCCTCCCAGGCGCTGCAATCCGACCCGCGCAGGCCCGCCGTGCTGGTTACCGGCGCGGGGACAAAAGCGATTTTGAGCCTCAGAAACGCGGAGGCGGTCTACATAGGCTGTTTTGCGAATTTTCCGGCGGCAGCGGCGAAAATTCGGGCCGGAGGCGATTTCCTGCTGGTTCCGGCGGGGATATTTTACCTGAACCACCCGGAAGATTTACTCTGCGCCCGCGCGCTTGAGGCCGCCGCCTCCGGCGGGGAAAACGCCGCGCAAAACGCGCTGGCGCTTCTTAAGGAAAGCGGGCGGCTTGAAAAGTTCCTGCGCGAACGTCCGCAAAACGGCGCGGCGGACCTGGCAATCGCGCTAAACACCGGCGGGCTGAACCTGCTGCCGGAAGTGAAAATATCCGGCGATTGCGCCGTGGCAAAGTTATGAAAAAAGCCATTGTCCTTCTCTCCGGCGGGCTGGATTCGGCCACCTGCCTTTACTGGACCAAGGCAAAGGGCTATAGCTGCCATGCGCTTTGCATACTTTACGGGCAAAGGCACGGGCGCGAGGCGAAAAGCGCGGCAAAAATAGCCAGGCTGGCGGGCGTTCCGCTTACAACGTTGCGGCTGAAGCTGCCCTGGCTGAAAACCAGCGCGCTGGTGGACAAGTCCCGCAAGCTGCCGGATATCCCGCTTGACAAAATCGGGCATGAAGGCATCGCGCCCACCTATGTGCCGGGAAGGAATTTGCTTTTCGTGTCGCTTGCCGCATCTTTTGCCGATGCCGCCGGGGCGCGGGCCGTGGTGCTGGGGCCTAACGCGCTGGATTATTCCGGTTATCCCGACTGCCGTCCGCAGTTCTACAAGGCGCTGGCAAAAGCCGTGGCGCGGGGCACCGCGCTGGGCGGAAAAATGAAAATACTCACCCCGATTATCAATCTTGACAAGGCGCAGATAGCCAAACTGGCGGCCAGGCTGAAAGTTCCCGTCAGGCACACATGGTCCTGCTATAAAGGCGGCGCAAAACCCTGCGGACATTGCGACGCCTGCAAGCTGCGCGCAAAAGGCTTTGCCCTGGCCGGACTGCGGGACGAGGCGCTATGAAAGCCCCCGTCGCGGAGATATTCTCGTCCATACAGGGCGAGGGAATTTTTCTGGGCGCGCGGCAGATTTTCGTCCGCTTCTGCGGCTGCAACCTCAAGTGTTCCTATTGCGACGAGCCCGCCTCCCGCGCCGCCGGGAAAATGATGACGGCGGAGCGGATACTGCGCGAAATCTCGCGGCTGGGCAAAAAACCGCATCATTCGGTATCGCTTACCGGCGGGGAGCCGCTTTTGCATGCGGATTTTATAGCCGCGCTGGCGCCGCGCATAAAAACCGCGGGGCTGCCGGTTTATCTGGAAACAAATGCCGCGCTGCCGGAAAAATTCCGGCTTGTAAGCCGGCATGTTGACATCGTGGCGGCGGACTGGAAGTTCCGCCGCTCCACCGGCGAGGAGCTGGCCGCGCGCCACCGCGATTTCCTGTCGCAATGCAGGGGCAGGGTTTTTGTGAAGGCGGTACTCACCGGCGGAGAGTCCCGCGCCGAGCTGGAGCAATGCGCCGGCACGGTAGCGGACGTCTCCGCGCATATCCCGCTTGTGATACAGCCGGCGACGCCGGTTTCCACGCAGGCCGTGAAAACCGCCGAAAAATTCCTGAAACTTGCGCGGCGGAAGCTGGCGCGGGTCATAATACTGCCGCAGCAGCATCCCATATGGGGGGTCAAATGACGGAAACAATGTTTGTGGACTGCCCGTGCTGCGGCACGCGGCTGGAACTGGAGCGCAAAACCGGCAAAATTGTCAAAACATGGGCCAAACTGGAGAAAAAAGAGGGCGGCGACGCCTTTGCCGATTCGCTCAAAAAAATGAAAGAGGAAAAAGAAAGGCTTGGCAAGTATTTCTCGCAGGCGCCGGATTCAATGAGCAAGCACAAAAAAGAGCTGCTGGACAAATTTGAGCAGGAAAAACAGCGCATAAAAGACTCCGGCGACACCAGCCGCCCGCTCAACCCGCTGGACCTGGATTAAAATTGCTAAAATAGAGGCAAATGACGGACACCGAGTTAAATAAAAAGCTAAATGAGCTTCTATCCAGACATGAAACCGAATGTTTGGAGTTCAAAGAAGCCGCGAATGACTTTAGTTTTGAAAAACTGGGGGAATATTTCTCCGCTTTGAGCAATGAAGCCAACTTGGCAGGTTGCCCTAATTCCTGGCTGGTACTTGGCATTGAGGACAGAACTCGCAGTATTGTGGGAACCAGCTTTAAAAAAGGAAAATTGACTGCTTTGCCAAACGATTTTTCGGTCCACACAACAGGAAACATCTGTTTTCAACCCTTTGAGTTAACGCGGGACGGCAAACGAGTGATTTTGCTCAAAATACCGGCGGCGCCGCAGGGAATTCCGATTGCATGGCAGGGACATTATTACGCGCGGCATGGAGCATCTCTTGTTGCGCTGGATATCAATAAGCTGGAAACAATCCGCCGCCAAATTATGCCTGATTGGTCGGCAAGAGTTATTGAAGAAGCCTCTATTGACATGCTGGACAAAGATGCGATTGCCTTTGCGCGAGAGCAATTCCTGCCAGGAAATCCAGAGGCGGCTGAATGGGACACCAGAACTTTCCTTAATAAAGCGAAACTTACAATCCGGGACAAAATTACCAATACTGCCATTTTGCTCCTGGGCGCATCAGAATCCGAGCATTTTTTATCCCCGGCAATGGCAAAAATAACGTGGGTATCTAAAGAACAAAATTCTTTGAACAGCGACCAATATGAGCATTTCCATCCGCCGTTTCTACTCAACACCGACAAAATTCTTGCTCTAATACGAAACCCCAATTTTCAATACTTGCCGGATGCGACATTATTCCCATTGGAAATACGGAAATATGATAACTGGATTATTAGAGAGGCTTTGCACAATTGCATAGCACATCAGGACTACTTGATGGGGGGAAGAATCAATGTTGTGGAATATCCCGACAAATTAGTTTTCTCGAATCTGGGTGCATTCATTCCGGGCAATATAGAAGCGGTATTGCGTGAAAATGCGCCGCAAATCAAATACAGAAACCCTTTTCTTGCGCAAGCTATGGTAAACCTGAAGATGATTGAAACAATAGGCAGCGGCATCCCAAAAATGTTTCAAATACAGCGGAACCGGTTTTTCCCATTGCCTCATTACGAACTGAAAGAATCATCAGTTCAACTTACCGTTGATGGAAACATATTAGATCCGCGTTTCTCTCAATTGTTGCGCAGAAACCCGGAACTGGACCTGCCAACAGTTTTGACTTTAGATAAAGTGCAGAGGAGGCTATCCATACCAATAGATGAGGCAAAGAAACTGAAAAAGAAGGGACTTATTGAAGGCCGCTATCCCAACATATTTATCTCTGACACAATATCTGCCATTATGGAGCAAAAAGCGCAGTATTTCAGGAACAGAGCCTTTGACAACAGATACTATGAAGACATGATATTGGAGTTTGTGAAAAAACACAAAGTGGCTTCTCGTAGAGATATAAACGATTTATTGTTTGAAAAGCTGCCTGAGTTTATGACGGATAATAAAAAGCAGCAGAAAATCAGCAATATATTAACCGCCATGAGAAAAAAGAATGCAATCATTAACATTGGAACAGACAGGCATTCCGAGTGGGTTCCAGGTGCGAATTAAAAGAAAAAAAGAGAATATTAAAGGTAAAAGAGCATGTCTAAACTATTTATCCGACGGGATGTTAACAATGTTTTGCAGGAAATTTCAATGTTGTTAAAAGAACAGCGCGAAAGAACATATGCGGGATAAAACACACGGAAATCATGTATTTGATAGAATCTCGCTTGCGGATATGGGCAAATATTACGCTAGCGCTATTTTGGCTTCTGCCTTGCGATGGACTGGCGCTTCATTAAAAGAACTGGCGCCGTCATTCACTGTGTTATCTGTCAGGGGCAGTTCAGGCCATTTCCACCGATATGCTTCCCTCCGGGAGGCATAGTGCGGCAATTGCGATAATATCAATCGCGCTCAAATCGTTTTCACGGAGGCTTCAGTATGACTAAAGAGACCGGACCGCAGAACAAGGACCTTTTCGGCAATATAATCACGCGCGACATCGGCGAGGAGATGAAATCCTCCTATATAGACTACGCCATGAGCGTCATCGTGGGCCGCGCCCTGCCGGACGCGCGCGACGGGCTTAAACCCGTACACCGCCGCATCCTCTACACCATGCACGAGATGGGCGTGCGCCATAACAAGGCTTTCAAGAAATCCGCGCGCATCGTCGGCGACGTGCTGGGCAAATACCATCCGCACGGCGACATGTCCGTATACGACGCGCTGGTGCGCATGGCGCAGGATTTCAGCATACGGTATCCGCTTGTGCAGGGACAGGGAAACTTCGGCTCCATAGACGGCGACCCCGCCGCCGCCATGCGTTACACCGAGGTCCGGCTGGCCGCAGTGGCCGATGAACTGCTGGCCGACATAGACAAGGAAACCGTGCGCATGGTCCCCAACTACGACGGCTCGCTTATGGAGCCGTTCGTGCTGCCGGCCAAGCTGCCCAACCTGCTGGTAAACGGCAGCTCCGGCATAGCGGTGGGCATGGCCACAAACATACCGACGCACAACCTCTCGGAAGTCTGCGACGCGACCGTCGCTTACATAGAAAACCCCAACATAGACGTCAAAGAGCTTGCCAAGCTAATCAAGGGCCCGGATTTCCCGACGGCGGGCATAATACGCGGCAGGCAGGGAATACGGGATTATTTTGAGACGGGGCGCGGCTCGGTGCGGATACAGGGCAGGGCGGAAATTGAGGAGATGAAAGGCAACCGCGAGGCCATCATCATCACCGAAATCCCCTACCAGGTCAACAAAACCACTCTTATTGAAAACATAGCCCAGCTGGTGCGCGACAAGAAAATCGCCGACATCTCCGACCTGCGCGACGAATCCGACCGGCGCGGGATGAGAATTGTCATAGAAGTAAAGCGCGACGGCAACGCGCAGGTGGTCCTCAACCAGCTATACAAGCATACGCAGCTTGAAACCTCCTTCGGCGTCATCATGCTGGCGATTGTGGACGGCAAGCCGCGCGTCATGCCCATCAAAGAGGTGCTGGCGCATTATGTAAGCCACCGCAAGATCATCATTGCGGCGCGCACGCGGTTTGACCTTAACAAAGCCCTCGCGCGAGAGCATATATTGCAGGGCCTGCTTATCGCCATCAAAAACATGGACCGGGTGGTGCAAATCATCCGCAAGTCCGAGGATGCGCTGTCTGCCAAGCGCAAGCTGATGGACGAGTTTGAGCTTACCGATATTCAGGCTCAGGCCATTCTGGACATGCGGCTGCACCAGCTCACCCGGCTTGAAACTGACGCCATAGAGGCCGAGCGCAAAGAGCTTGCCAAACTGATAGAAGAACTGCGCGGCATTCTGGCCGACCCGAAAAAAGTCCTTAAAATCATAGTCTCCGAATTGGCCGAGCTGAAGGAAAAATACGGCGACAAGCGCCGCACCGAAATCACCAGCGAGGCGGCGGAGCTTACCCTTGAGGACATGGTCCCGCTGGAGGAAGTGGCAGTCAACATGTCGCACAGCGGCTATATAAAGCGCATTCCGCTAAACACTTACCGCGCGCAGAACCGGGGCGGCAAAGGCATCATCGGCGGCGAGACCAAAGAGGAGGATTTCATAGAACACCTCTTTGTAACCTCCAGCCACGCGACGATACTGTTTTTCACCACGCGGGGCAAGGTGTACTCGCTGCGCGCCTACGAAATTACCGAAGGCGGGCGCACCTCGCGCGGCAAGGCGATAGTAAACCTGCTGCAAATATCCGGCGAGGAGAAAATCACCTCCGCCATCGCCATACGGACATTTGAGGAAAACAAGGGCAAGGAGCATTACCTCACCATGTGCACCCGCAACGGCGTGGCAAAGCGCACCGCACTGTCGGAGTTTGAAAATATCCGCAGAAACGGCATCGCCGCCATAACCCTTGAAGACGGCGACGTGCTGGTGGACGTCCAGCTCACCAACGGCGCGATGGACATGATAATAGGCACCAAGGACGGCATGTCAATCCGCTTCCCGGAGAGCGAGGTCCGCTCCATGGGCCGCCAGGCCCAGGGCGTGCGCGGCATGCGGCTGGGCAAGGGCGACGTCGTCGTCGGCATGGAAGCGGCGGAGCCGAAAGCCTCCCCCGACCTTCTGACCGTCTGCGAAAACGGCTTCGGCAAGCGCACCGAGCTGGCCGAATACCGCGAGCAGCACCGCGGCGGCAGCGGCGTAATAACCATCAAGACCACAGAGCGCAACGGCATAGTGGTGGGCATCAAACTGGTTACGCCGGAAAAAGACCTGATGGTGATGACCGAAAAGGGCATGGCCGTAAGGCTGCGCTGCGAGCAGATACGGCAGACAGGCCGCAACGCGCAGGGCGTGCGCCTTGTAAAGATGGAAGAGAACGACAAAATCGCCAGCATAGCGCCGGTTGTAAGCGAGAAGGAAGAGGAGCGCATAGAAGGCGAAGCGGAAGCCGCCCCCGAACCAAAAGACGGCAAGCCCTCCGCCTGACCCCCCGCGCGGATAGCTTAGCCGGCGGCATAGAATTACTCTGCCGGAGGATGGCCAGCCATCCTCCGGCAGATTTTTAAGTTGAAGTTAAGCCGCGCGGAACATGAAATAGGCCGCGCCCATCAGGCAGAGGAAGGCCCATAAAAAATCCGTCCGCAAGGCCTGCTTCATGTACAGCATTGAAAACGCCGCGAAAACGCCCATCGTTATTATTTCCTGCATCACTTTCAACTGCGCCAGCGAAAAATACCGCGCCCCCATCCTGTTGGCCGGAACCTGAAAACAATATTCCAGAAAAGCGACGCTCCAGCTTGCCATTATGACCAGCAGTAGCGGCTTGTTTTTCATGTCCTTGAGATGGCCGTACCACGCATAGGTCATAAACGTGTTGGAGATTACAAGGAACACTATCGCGGATGCCCTGGTCATACGGAAACCGCCTCCTGCCGCGGCGAAGATGGGACCGGTTCGCTGTGGCGGGTGGCCAGATACGCCCCCGCCAGCGCGCAGGCCAGTCCGCCGGCCTGGTACAAATGAGCGCGCTCCATCCCCAGCGCTGCGGACAGGATGAACGTAAGCACCGGATAGGAAAGTATTATCACCGTGGCGCGCGAAAGCTCCATCCCCCGTATCGCCCGGTACCAGAACAGATTGCCTAGCCCGTTTACAATCAGCCCCGCCCAGACCACCACCGGCAGCACGGCGGCGGGCGGATTAACCGCCAGCGGACCCAATGCCGCCGCCACCGCCACAACCGGCAGCAGCGCAATTGAGGCGTAAAGCCCGCGCGCGGCGGCGATAAACTCCGGCCTTATTTCTTTTGGCAGCCTTTTAGCCGCCACATGGGAAAGCTGATAGAACACCGGCGCGATAAGCACCAGGCAGTCGCCGGTCCAGCGCGGGGTGAAACGCTCCCTGAAAGCTATCATCAACGTGCCGGTTATAACCAGCGCCGCGCCGGCGAATTTGACCGGCGTGAACTTTTCATGCAGCAGCAGGCGGGATAAAATCAGCGAATACACCACCTCCACCTGCGCGATGATGGCGGCATTGGCGGCTGTTGTGTATTTAAGCGCAAAACACAGCAGCGCCACCGGAACCGCGCCGCCGAAAAAGCCCATCACAAACAGCGGGAACATCAGCCTGCGCGAGAACAACCCCCGCAGCGCGCCGTTCCTTATAATCCACGGCAGGAAATACGCAAAGCCCAGCAGGGCGCAGCAGAAAGTCAGCGCGACGGGCGAGAGCCAGCGCACGGCATACGCCCATGCCAGCGGCGCGGTCGCGGTGAAAAACCAGTTTGTCCAAAGAGATGCTACGGGAGTCATCTTTCCAATATTATAGCATTCCGGGCCGGGCGGCGGGGCGGCCAGCGGCGAAACGCGGCCAGCCCCGGAGGGGCTGGCCGCGTTTGGATTGTGGCTGTCAGAACTTGTGCCAGAGCATCTGGTTTGTAACCTCGTGATGAAACAGCACTTCCGACGATTTCACTATGGAGCCAAGCTCCTTGGGGCTTCTCTCCGCAGCGGCCTGCTTGTAGGAGGCGTATTTCTCGTGAGAGGCGGCGCCCAGCGCGGACTTGATGAACTCGCTGGAGCGGAATATGCGCAACGCATCGTAAATATTGCCGGGCAGATAGCGGACGCGGTCGCGCTTGGTCTCGTCTTTGGTGAGCGGCTGGCCGTCCAGTATGGTTTTGAGCAGCGCATGCAGCGCCAGATACGGGTTGGCGTCCGGCGCGACGGAGCGGATTTCTATGCGCGCGGATTTCTCGTTTCCGGCGGGAATCCGTATCATGGAGCCCCTGTCCACCGGCGAGACTTTTATCTGGTTGGGGGCTTCGTAATGCGGGTCCAGCCGCCGGTAGGCGTTCACGCTGGGATTAAGCACCAGCGAGAGTTCCTGCGCGTGATTGAGTATGCGCGATATCGCATCCCACGCCACCGGGGACAAATTCCCCTCCCCCTTCGCGTCGTGGAATATGTTCTTGCCGCCCTTGAAGAAAGAGAGGTTCAGGTGCATCCCGCTGCCGTTTATGCCGGAGACGGGCTTTGGCAGGAAGGTGGCGGTCATCCCCATGTTGGCGGCGACCTGGCGGCAAACCAGCTTGTAGAGCTGTATCATGTCGCAGGCGCGCACCGCATGGGCGTAGGAGAAGTTAAGCTCAAACTGCGAGGGGGCGACTTCGGGATGGTCTTTTTCGTTGCGGAAGCCCATCGCGCGCTGCGCCTCGGCGGAGGCGTCAATGAACATCTTCAGCCGGTCCAGCGGGAGCGAGTTGAAATACCCGCCGGTGGAGATGAGGTCAAAACCCTTGACCTTGTCGTAATTCTGCTCGGCATTGAGGCCGTTTATAAGGAAGCCTTCCACCTCGGCGGAAACGTTTGCGGTGATGCCGCGCGTTTTTTTGAGGCCGGAGGCAAGCTCAAAAAGGCGGGCGCGGAAATCGGATTCATAGGGCGTCTTGTCGCGGTTTAAGACGGTGGCGAACATTATCACCTTGCCGGGGCCGAACACGTCGGAGGGAAGCCAGTATATGCTACTCCAGTCGGCTGCCAGGCGCAGGTCGGACTCCTTCTGCGCGGAAAACCCGCGTATGGACGAGCCGTCAAAAGTCAGGTTGTCCGCCGCGCGCAGAAAAAAATGCTTGTCATAATCCAGCATGTGGAAACGCCCTTCTATATCGGAAAAACAAAGCGTAACGGCTTTCAGATACTTCTCTTTTTCCAGATAGGCGCGGTGTTTCTTTTCAAGTTCCGCGGCAGGCAGGGTTTCCGCCGCCTCTACGGCGGAGAGATTCATGGCCTCCAGCTCATCATAGGGAATTTCCAGGAAGTTTTTGAGGGGCGCTTCCGTCCTTTGTTTAAGCATTTAACTGCCTCCTTTTAAGATATTAAATCGCCTTCCTAAGATAAAGTATAGCAGTTTTAAGCTAACTTGCAAGCGGCAAAACACACGAAAAGGCTCTGGAACAAGGCGGGAACAACTACCGGAAACTTTTTTGTTCCCTTTTCGTGTGTTTCGTGTGTTTCGTGGTTTGATGCCGTTTTTACTGTCGTTTGCCAATACGCCACAGCTTTTCAAAAAACGGGTGATGTCGTAGTAAAACATCATTGAAACAATGCGCCGGTTTTGCGACAATTGCGCTATGAGAAACGAATTATACCGCCGTTTTGAGCGATACGTCAAAATAGACACCAAATCCGACGAGGCTTCCAAAACCTGCCCCTCCACGCCTGGGCAGTTAAAGCTTGCCCGCCTTGCCGCGCAGGAAATGAAAGAAATCGGGCTTAAAAAAGTTTCGGTGGATAAAAACGGATATGTGCTGGGGGAACTGCCGGCAAACACCGCCAAAAAAGTCCCCGCGATAGGATTTATAGCCCATCTGGACACCGCGCCGGACGCCTCCGGCGCGAATGTAAAGCCGCAAATCCACCGCAATTACAAAGGCGGCCCAATCAAAATCGCCCCCGGCGTCATGCTGACGACTGCGGACTCGCCGGAGCTTAAGAAGTGCATCGGCGAGGACATTGTAACCGCCTCCGGAAAGACATTGCTGGGCGCGGATAACAAGGCGGGCATGGCGATAATACTGGCCGCCGCCAATTTCCTGAAAAACAATCCGCAAATAAAGCACGGCGCGCTTAAAATCGCCTTCACTCCGGACGAGGAAATAGGCCGCGGAGCAAACCGTTTTCCGCTGAAAAAATTCGGCGCGCATTGCGCCTACACCGTTGACGGCGACACCGCCGGCGTAATAGAGGACGAAACCTTCAACGCCGACGGCATCGCCATAACCGTTACCGGCAAGAGCGTGCATCCCGGCTCGGCCAAAAACGTTATGGCCAACGCCGTGCGCATAGCAGCCGACATCGCCGCCTCCTGGCCGGAGAACATGCTGCCAGAAACCACGGAAAAGCGGGAGGGTTTTATAATGTTCACCGCCTGCGCGGCAGGAATAGAATCTGCCGCACTGAAAGGCATAGCGCGCGAGCATGACCTCAAAAAACTCCGCGCGCTGGAAAAAATGCTGGAAGCCATAATCGCCGAAAAGCGGGTTAAATACCCCGCCGCGCGCATAGAGCTTAAATTCACCCAGCAGTACCGCAACATGAAAAGCGAGCTGGACAAGCATCCGCAGGTGATGGAACACGCGCTTGCCGCCATGAAAGAGGAAGGCATTGTCCCGCGCATAAAGCCGGTGCGCGGCGGCACCGACGGCGCGCGACTGTCTTTCATGGGGCTGCCGACGCCGAACATTTTCACCGGCGGCGCCTGTTTCCACGGCGACAGGGAATGGGTGTCGCTGCACGGCATGGAAAAATCCGCGCGCGCGGTAATAGCCATCCTGCGCCAGTGGGAACAGGCTTCCCGGTGAAAACGTTCCTGTTGCTTGTAATGTGCGCAGACATATGCCATGCCCAACCGCAGGACAAGCAAAAGGACAGTCTTTCACTTATTCACCCGCCTACTCTGTCTATTGCCACAGAAACACCGGAACCGGTTCTCTACCGTCTTTCGGTGGCGCGAAAACAAGATGGACATGAACCCGGCTATGGTCCCGCTTGCAAGGAATACGGCAAAGAGATGACATGTTTCCTGGCCAACCATCTAAACCTGAAAACCGGCGACGTAGAAATACTGTCCTATAGTACAAAGGAAACTACCGTTTGGGATAAAACCGGCCCTTACTCCATAAAAGATGCATTCAATGCCGTCTACTATGCGCTTTTGAAATCCGACACCAGGCCCGCCGCTTCAAAAATATGTCGCGAAGGCTTTGGCCTCACTGTTTCCGCCGTCCCCGAATTGCTGCCCTACATCCAGAACCGGCAATATTGCGAACGTGACAGCGATTGCGCAATACGCCAATCGCAATGCGAATACGACGCTTTCAATTATTACGAACCATTTGCTATCGCCTATGGCTGCGAGGATGGCGAACAATTTATGGCGGACGGGACAAATCCGCAGGATAAATGCAAAGCAGGAGAAAAGCCGGTTTTGGACTACCGCGGAGCGCAATGCGCAAATCACAAATGCCGTGTCAAAGCAAAGCGCGTTCTATGCGAGGCAGGGAAACCGGGACTAAACAGCAAATAAAGTATAATGTGAACACTCCGGCGGAGGTTTTATTATGAAAGGACATCCTAAAGGGCTTTACATGCTGTTCTCGGTGGAGTTGTGGGAGCGCTTCGGCTATTACGGAATGCGCGCGCTGCTCACGCTCTACATGGTGAAATACCTGATGTTTTCCACCGAAAAATCCGGCAGCGTCTACGGCTGGTTCACAGGGCTGGTCTATCTGGCCCCACTGCTGGGCGGCTACATAGCGGACAGATACCTGGGCCAGCGCAAGTGCATCACAATCGGCGCGATACTGATGTCGGCGGGATATTTCCTGCTGGGGTTTTCAAAAGAACTGTTTTTCCCCTCGCTGCTGACCATCATTCTGGGCAACGGATTTTTCAAGCCCAATATCTCCACCATTGTGGGAAAACTATACGAGCCGGGCGACCACAGGCGCGACGGCGGCTTCACCATTTTCTACATGGGCATAAATATCGGAGCGATGCTCTCGCCGCTTATAGCCGGATACCTGGGCGAGAATTTCGGCTGGCGTTACGGGTTCTGGTCCGCCTCGGTGGGAATGCTGGTCGGGCTTGCGATATTCCTGCTAAACAGCCGCAGCGCGCTGGGGAATTTGTGCATGGGGCCGGCGGCATGCTCGGCTCCCGGAGTGGAGGGCGAGCCGGTCCATAAAGCCAGCGAACCGCTGACTCTGGAGGAGAAGCAGCGCGTGGCGGTGATTTTCATACTCACCTTCTTTGCGATATTCTTCTGGGCCGCGTTTGAACAGGCGGGCACTTCGCTTACGCTGTTCGCGGACCGCTCCACCGACAGGACATTGTTCGGCTGGACTTTCCCGGCAAGCTGGTTCCAGGCGGTGAACCCGGTGTTTATCATACTGCTTGCGCTGCCATTTTCCCGGCTGTGGACCTGGATGGCAGACAAGGGCATCGAGCCGGTAACTCCCAAAAAATTCGCCTGGGGACTGGTGTTTCTGGGACTGGGGTTTGTGGTGATGATTTTTGCGGCCAGAGAGTACAAGGCGACGGGCGCGCCGATAAGTTTCATGTGGCTTTCGGCGGCGTATTTCCTGCACACCATCGGGGAACTGTGCCTCTCGCCGGTCGGGTTGTCCATGGTAACAAAGCTGGCTCCCGCTAAATTCGCATCGTTGCTGATGGGGACATGGTTCCTCTCCAGCGCGGCAGCCAATATCATCGGCGGTCGGTTCGCCGGCTGTTATGACAGCATGGAACTTTCGGTATTCTTTATGATACTGGCGGCGACGGCGTTCGTCTCCGCCTTCTTCCTGTTCCTGCTGGTAAAGCCGCTTAACCGCTGGATGCACGGGGTGCACTGATGCGGCAGCGTTTCACCGCCATAGTCCCGGTGGCCGGAGCGGGCACAAGGCTAAAGCCCCACACCAACACATTTCCCAAAGTGCTGCTGACCGTGGGCCACAAGCCGATACTGGGGCATATTCTGGACCAGCTTGAGGAAATAGGCAAACCGGAAATCCGCATGGTCATCGGCTACATGGGCGACAAAATCCGCGCCTATGTGGACAGCCGCTATCCCCATCTGAACGTAACCTATGTGGAGCAGCCGCAGCCGCGCGGACTGGGACATGCGGTATGGCTGGCGTCAAAAGGCGTTTCGGGCCCCGTTTTCATCCTGCTGGGCGACACAATCCTGGACGGCGACATGCGCCAGTTCATAGAATTCCGCGAAAGCCGCATCGGCGTGCGCGAGGTGGCGGACCCGCGCCGCTTCGGCGTGGTGGAGATAAAAGACGGCTTCGTAAGCTCCCTGGTTGAAAAACCGAAAGAACCTAAATCCAACCTGGCGATAGTGGGCGCGTATTCGTTCACCGACTGCGCCGCGCTGCGCAAAAATCTGGACGGGCTTATACGCTCCGGCAAGACCACCGGCGGGGAGATACAGCTTACAGACGCGATAATGAACATGGTCCGCCACGGCCTCAAAATACGCCCCGCCGGGATAGACGGCTGGCACGACTGCGGCAAGCCCGAAACCCTGCTGGAAACCAACCGCCACCTGCTCAACAAGCACAGGGCAAAATTCTCCCCGCGGCTGCCGGGCTGTCTGGTGGTTCCGCCGGTTTACATGGCAAAGACGGCCCGCGCGGAAAACTGCATCATCGGCCCTTATGTGTCGGTGGGGGAAGGCGCCAGAATATCCTCCTCCATAATAAGCGACACCATCATAAACGAAAACGCGCGCATAAGCAGCGCCATCCTGAACAATTCGCTTATAGGCCCAGGCGCGGCGCTGGCCGGCGCCGGCCAGCAGATAAATATCGGCGAGAATTCGGAAATCCTGCTGAACCCGAAAAGCCTGGCGGAATAGCTATCCCGCTATAATTCCCTCAACCACGCAGGTAAGGCCGCAGAACCTGTTGTATTTTCTGAACGGCATCTCCAGCCGTATCAGCCGTTCCAGAATAAACGAGAGCGCTTTGCCGTTGTCTTTCATGTCGGAGACCGGCTTGCCGCCGCGCCTTAAACGGCGCATAAGCCAGACGAGAGGAAATATCCCGGCGTATATATAGTATCCCCTTTCCAGACGGATGCCGGCTCCCTCCGCCGTTTTCTCCAGTTGCGAGAGAGTATAGCGCCTTTTATGTTCCAAAAACACGTCATGGGCGGACCACAGGCCCATAAAAGCGGGAACCGTTATAAACACCCTGTTCCCCCCCCGGCAGCGGGAAACCACATCCCGCAGGAATCCGGCGTCATCGTCTATATGCTCAAGAACATCCATCAGCACAATCAGGGAACGCCGGATGTCCGCTGGCATTTGCCGAAGGGTAATCAGTTGCCCGGAAATGCGGCTGTCCCCCGCCGAGGTTTCGGATTCATAGGCCGCATCAACCCTGATTATATTTTCTATTTTCCCGCGGCCATGCCCGGCCAGATAATCGGAGAAACAGCCGGAGCCCGCGCCGATATCCACCACATTCACCGGCGACATTATGCGCGCCGTCCTGTCAAAATATTCGGCCAGCGGAATCCGTTTGGTGCGGTAATACCAGTGATTTTCGGGACGCACGCCGCTGTTGTGTTCCTTAATATCCATTCAGTTTCCGCAGCTTCATCTGAAACTGCGCCAGATGCAGCGCCATTACAAGCGGATCCTTAATCAAAGAGACCTTGGAGCCCGGAACCTCCCGCCAGCTCACCGGCATTTCCAGGATTTTCTCCCCGGCGGCCAGCATGGAAAAAAGCAGTTGCGTGTCCCAGACCCAGCGGCAATCCGTCGGCGCGTTCAAATGCCGGGCCAGCGCGTCCCGCCTGAAAATTTTGAGGCCGCACTGGGAATCATATATTCCCGCCCCCGAAACCAGCGAAACAAATGTGGCAAACACCCTGCCCGCGTAATGGCGCAGAGGATTGCGGTTTACGTCGTAACCCAGCATCTTGACGCGCGCGCCGGTAATTGCCGCAAAGCCCTTGCCGGAACCGCAATGCAATTCCCGCAGCGCGCGCGCCAGTTCCGGCAGGGGAACAGACCCGTCGGCGTCTATAAACCCCATATAATCACGGTCCGTGCTCAGTCCCTTTTCAAACCCGAACCTGAGCGCGGCGCCTTTCCCGCAATTTTTGTCCCGGCGGGAGAAAGATACTTTGTCCGGCAAGCCAAGCCCGCTTACCAGAGCGGACATTTTCCCGCTTTCCTCGGGGAGGCTGCCGTCGTCCACCACCAGGAACTCAATATCGGCCTGGCCGGCGGCATTAAAATCCCTGATTTCCGAAAGCAAATTCCCCAGCCGTCCGGACTCGTTATACGCCGGAATGACAATAAAAGCCCTGGGCGCGCCATTTAATGAAAGCTGCATAAGTTGATGATAACACATAATTCATCAGGACCAGCCCCGCCGGCTGTACAGGAAAGCGAAGCCGCCGCGCTCCGCGATGAACGAAAGGGAATCCTGCTCCGGGTTGCCGCTGTAACCGGCCTCGCGCCAGAGGCCTTTGCGCGAATGGTGAATCCCCCGCACGGCGGAAATTCTCCATCCCGCGGCGACAACCTCGTCGCCGGGCCAGAGCCTGCGGATTTGCGTACCGGCGGTTTGCAGCCGCAGCAGCTCCTTTTCAAGCTCCGGCGCAAGCGGGCCGTGCGGCAGATAAACCGCGCCTATCGCGGCATTGCGTCCCAGCCCGGCCAGCCCGCGCCAGGAACTTTCCGAAAGCGAGGATAAAAGCAAAACATCTATCTCCCTGCCGCCGGATTCCAAGACGGCCCTGAAAAGAGCGTCCCCCTTGAATCCGCAGTCCGCCATCACAAGGCCGAGGCCTTTTGCCCGCAGCATCGCGCCGGAGGTTTTGCCTGAATGATACTCCCACATCCGCTGCGGCGGCGCAAAAACATATTGCGCGGCGACAGCGCAAATTCCCGCGGCCAGCAGCGGAAGGAACAGCTTTTTCGCCCGCTGCGGCGAAGGCAGATGCAGAATCCAGAAGGCCAGGCAGCAATAAGCGGACATAACTCCCGCTCCGGGAGATGGAACCCACACCGCAGACCAGCTGTAAGAAGCAAAAACTTCCGCCAGCCGCGCAAACAGCCAGACCGCGAACGCGGTCAGCTTCACGGCGGCATACGTCAGCGGCGCAAGTTTCAGCGCGGCGAAAACCACGCAGGCGAAAATCAGCACCATCAGCGCCCCGGCCAGCGGCACAAGCGGGATATTGGCTATAAAAGCCGCCAGCGAATATCTGTGGAACACCTCCACGCAGACCGGGAAAAGCGCCAGCTGCGCCGCCGCCGTCATTACCGCGCATTCAACCAGCCAGCGCAGCCGCCCGCGCGGCAGCTCCATATTGGAAAAAACCGTTATTATCGCAAACACCGCCAGAAACGACATTTGAAAATCCGGCTTGAAAAGCGACTGGCCGTCCGTTAAAAGCACACAGAAGGCGGCCAGCACCAGTCCCGCGAAAGCTCCGGATTCGCGCTGCAGCCGGTAGCCCGCCATGGCCGACAGCGCCATCGCGTAGGAGCGCAAAAGCGGCGGGTTCATTCCCGCCGCTATCACATAAAACCCCGCCGCCGCTGCCACGGCGGCCTCCTGATACCCGCGCCTTATGCTCAGAAGCCGGCAAAGAAAATATACTATGGCCAGCACGAAAGCCACATGCGTCCCCGACGCCACCAGCAGATGAATGGTCCCAGAATCCCGGAAAGGCGCGGCGATTTCATCGGTCATGCCGTCCTTATCGCCCAGCGCCAGCGCGGCCAGCACGGCGGCGGCCTCCGGCTCAAAACGGGATTTCAGGAATTCCCCCAATTGCCGCCTTGCCGCGAAAGCCGCGCGGGCTATAAACGGGGGCGGCGAGATTTCCTCCGCCGAAACCGCATCAAACTCGGCAAACACTCCCTGCCGGCGCAGATAGAGCGGCCAGTCCAGTCCGCCCGGAACTGCGGCGCCGCGCGGCGCCTCCATATCGCCGCGAAAGCGCGTCGCGGCCCGCCAGCGGACCGACGCCCCGTCCGGCAGCTTCACCAGCAGCCCGCCGTGCGCCGGCAGCCCGTTGACCGATTTCACCCGGACTACCGCGGTCGGCTTTCCGCCGCGCAGCCGCTGGAATTCCGAGGGACCAGCCTCAATAACAGCGTTTTTCAGCGGGCACAGCAGCGACACATCCCCCGGCGGGGGCCGCACATCGCGCCGGAAGAAGTATATCCACGCCCCCAGCAGAACCAGCGCGACAAACAGCGGCCTGCGGTAATAAGACGGATGCATATTGTTGTATTATATGTATAATTTGCGGAATACAGATTACGGAGGCTTCCATGGAAAACGAAAATGTCGCACGACCGGCTCCCCCCGCCCCGGAGCAGCCCCGGCGCCCGGCGCTGTGGGTCAAAACGTCCGCAGCGCTGTTGGCACTTTCCATAATATGCGCGCTGGTGGTTATAATGCGCGGCGCGCCCGGCGCCGCCAAAAACGGGCCCGGCGAGCTGGACGGAGAAGAAACAGTATCCGCATTGCTTAACGCCTCCAAGCCGGGCATAGGGTGGATAAACGTGCGCGGCGTCATAAGCGAAAGCTATTCCTCCTCCCCCTTTGAACGCGGCGCGCAGCACCTGGCGGCGCGCATCAAGGCAATGTCGGAACGCAAAGACGTAAAAGCCATTGTCGTGGATATAAACTCTCCCGGCGGTTCGGTGGGCGCGGTGCAGGCCGTATACGACGAAATCCTCCGCGCCAGAACCAAACAGAAAAAGCCCGTCGTAGCGCTTATGCGCGACGTGGCCGCAAGCGGCGGATATTACATAGCCGCGGCCTGCGACAAGATAGTGGCCCAGCCGGGGACGCTGACCGGCTCCATAGGCGTCATATTCCAAATCAGCAACGTGGAAGGGCTTTTCAAGAAAATCGGGGTAACGATGAACCCCATAAAATCCGGCAGCCATAAGGACATAGGCTCCATGTTCCGGCCCATGACGACGGAGGAAAAGCAGATTCTCCAGGGCGTCATAGACGACGCCTACTCCCAGTTCTGCGGCGCGGTCAAAAAAGGCCGCCCCCTCGGCGACGAGGACCTAAAAACCCTGGCCGACGGGCGGGTCTTCACCGGCAACCAGGCGTTAAAACTGAAACTGATAGACGCGCTGGGCGGAGAGGAGGAGGCCGTCGGCCTCGCCTCCGGCCTGGCCAAGCTGGACAAGACCCCCCGCATCATCAGGGACGCGGACCCGATGCAGCGCATTATATCCCTGCTCAACTCGGCGCTGGGGCTGCGGCTGCCGCTGGCGGGACTGGACAATTTCTCCGGCCCGCGCCTGGCGTATCTGTGGGCGTATTAGCTTATGACAACGCTGCTTCTTGCGATTGAAGACCTCGCCTCCGCGCCGCGGCAGACATCCGCGCGGCTTATCGCGCACAGACCCGGCGCCATCGCGCTGGCCGGCTACGCCGCGGGCGCGGCGGGAACGCAGATATGGATGAGTCTTGGCGGGCCGGCACAGTCGCCCGCGGTGATGCTGGCCGCCATACTCGCGCTGGCCGCGCTGGAAACGGTTTTCGGCTGTTTCTGGGCGGCCCTGAGCCATTTCGTGCTGGATGTTTCCGGGGAGCGGGGCAGCGCGCGCAGCATGTTCGCCGCCATAGGAACCAGCGGTTTTGCAAAGCTGCTTCTGATTCCCTGCGGGCTTGCGCTGGAGGCTTTCTCGCCCTCGTCCATGGCGGCGGGCGCCGTTGCCTATTTCTGCGTAACCGTATTGCAGTTCTGGCTGGCGGCGGAGATGGTACGCCCGGCCTACGGCACCACCGCGCCGCGCGCCTGGGCCGCGCTGCTGACGCCTTTTGCGGCGATGGCGCTGGTCCTGCTGGCCGCCGCAGCCTTCCTGATTGCCGCGCTGGCTGGCGGCGTGATAACGATGCTAAGCTGATGCACCCCGTTACCGCCGCCGAAATGCGGGAGATAGACACCCTGGCGACATCCCGTTACGGCATTTCGGCGGACAGGCTGATGGAAAACGCCGGCAAAGCCGCTGCAGCCGAAATACTGGCGATGTCCCCCGTTCCGGTTGAGGAATTTTCCTGCGTCATAATCTGCGGCAGGGGCAATAACGGCGGCGACGGGCTGGTGGCGGCGCGCCATCTGCTCAACGCGAAGGCGCAGGCCCGTGTTTTCATAGTCCCGCCGCAGGAAAACGGCTATCCGACGCTGGCGCTTAGAAACCTCAAGCGCGCCTGTCTGGCGCATGTTTCCGCGCGCGAGGTTACGGATTTAAACGCGGTTACAAACGCGCTGGCAAAATGCCATATCGCTGCGGACGCACTGCTGGGAACCGGCTCCTCCGGCGCGCCGCGCGGGATATTCGCGGAACTGATAGCCGCGCTCAACGGCTGCGGCAAGCCGGTGGTTTCTCTGGATTTGCCTTCGGGAATGGATCCCGACACCGGGCTGCATGAAGGCGCCTGCGTAAAAGCGGCGGCCACATTGATGTTCGGACTCCCCAAAACCGGACTGCTGAAACCGCAGGCCGCGGAATACACCGGCAAACTCAAAGTTCTGGATATAGGTTTTCCGGATGAGCTTTTGCGCCGATCATAGCCGCCAGTTTTGAAGACAACTCCAGCAGATGCTCGCCGAATTTCGGCTGCCGCGCGGCAATAAGCGGCAGCAGTTCGTTCCTGACCCAATTGCGGGTATACTCGGACGAAAAATTGGTTTCGTCGGTGCGGCAGGCAAGCCCGTGCCGCAAAAGATAGCCGTTTATCTCCGCGCGGTTGACGCAAAGAAGCGGGCGCACAACCTCCACGCCCGGAAATTTGGCGCCCATGGGCCGCCGCATCGGAATACCCAGCAGCCCCGCCGGATTTGAACCGCGCAGCAGATTCAGAATGATAGTCTCGGCATGGTCGTCCAGATGATGCCCCAGCGCGACAAGGGAGCAGCCCTCTTTTTTGGCGGCGCGGTAAAGCGCGCGGTAGCGCAGCGCGCGGGCGGCGTGTTCAAGGCTCATTTTGCGGGATTTCGCGGCCTTCGGCGCGGAGACTTTCGCGCAGACAAAACGTATATTCCAATTCAGGCACAGCCGGCGGACAAAATCTTCGTCCGCATCCGCCGCCGCGCCGCGTATCCCGTGGTTTACGTGGCAGGCCGCCAGCCCGAACCCGTGCCGGCGCGACATCCCGCGCAGGAAATGCAGCAGGCACACGGAATCCGGCCCGCCGGACACCGCCGCCAGAATCCCCCCCTTTTCCGGCAGGCAACGCGCGGCGAAAAACGCGCAAAGCCTGTTCCAGACCGCGGCAGAGAATTTATCCATTGAGCTATTGTACTACAACCGGCAGGCGGAGTTTTCCGGCGGCAGCCCCAGCGCCCCGCGCAGCAGCGGGTTGCGGCCCAGAATGTTTTCTATCCGGTACGCGCCGGAGGGATGGTCCATCTGAGTAACATGCTCCAGCACCGAGCCGGCCTCGCCGGAGGTGCCGCAGATGACCTCGTATGATTTTCGCAGATAATCCAGCCCGCCCGCGCCGGCGGCCCTGGAGGCGATAACATCGTCAGCCCAGTAATCCGCTGCCGGCTCGCTCCAATCTCTGAATGAAACGCCGAAATTGTCGCGCATGCAGGCCGACAGCGGCGCGTACATCTCCGGGAATTTGCCGGAGTCTATGGAATGCGCCGTCTCGTGGGCCAGTATGAAATCCAGATGCGGGCCGCCGCGCGCCTCCGCCAGCAGCATTCCGGGAAACACCACAACCACGCTCTGGTTCCGCTCCAGCTTCGGGTTTGACGCGCCGCCCAGGTCGTCATAGGAAGCGTTCCACGCCTGGTCGGAGGCGAGCTGGTCTATAAGCGGCCACAACTCGCCGCCGGTGGTTATGAAATCCGTGATATAGCGGGAAGGCAGCACAAGTTCGGTCAGCTCCACCCGGCGGACAAGCTCGGCCTTGGTTTTATCGGAAACGCCGGAGGCGCGTATGCGCGCAATCATCTCCGATTTTATCACGCCGTAATCCGGCAGCGGCGCGCGCTTTAGCGCGGCAGCCTCCAGCGCCATGGCGAAGGCGGCAAGCGCCTCCTTTGCCTTTGCGGTGTTGTACGGGTACGGCGGCGTAAAAGAGATGCTGCGCAGCGCGGAGCCCATGTAATCGCCCGCGTCCGGCTCCGGCAGCTTGTATTTTTTAACCAGCGCGGAGAATTTGGGGCGCACTTCGCGCTGTATCGCCTTAAGCCCGGCAAGGCGGCGCGCCTCGCGCCTGTCGCCGGAATCCGAGCCGCCGGCGGAGCAGACATCGGAATAAGACAACCCCTTCCCGGCGGAGGCTGCCTCCGCCTGCGGCACGGGCATATTCCCGGCCTTTGAAAACAGGGCATGGGCACCCGCGCCGTCCCAGTCCGCGCCGGACGCGGAGGTAAAAGCGCATATCAGCCACGCGCAAAGCAGTGTCATATAACCAGCATACCGCCCCCGCCCCCGCCGCGCAAGAGCCGAAAGTCCCAAATAAAACGCCGGGGCGCGCAATGCGCGCCCCGGCGTTTTTTCGGACGGTTCTCAATACCTGTAATGCTCCGGCTTGAACGGGCCACTTACGGGAACGCCTATGTAATCGGCCTGCTCCTTGGTGAGCGTGGTGAGCCTGACGCCTATCTTGTCCAGATGCAGCCGGGCCACTTCCTCGTCCAGTGCCTTGGGCAGGCGGTAGACGCCGGGTTTGCGCGGCTTGCTCCACAGGTCCAGCTGCGCCAGAGTCTGGTTGGAGAAAGAGTTGCTCATCACAAAGGACGGATGCCCGTTGGCGCAGCCCAGATTTACAAGCCGCCCCTCGGCCAGGATATAAATATCCCGCCCGCCGGGCAGCGAATACTTGTCAACCTGCGGCTTGATGTTGGTGATTTTCACGCCCTTGGTCCCGCCCAGCCCGGCGACCTGTATCTCGTTGTCAAAGTGGCCGATGTTGCAGACGATGGCCTGGTCTTTCATGTGCAGCATATGCTCGACGGTGATCACGTCGCGGTTGCCGGTGGCGGTCACGTAAATATCGCCGTAACCGAGGGTGTCCTCCACCCGCGCGACCTGGTAGCCCTCCATCGCGGCCTGAAGCGCGCAAATGGGGTCCGCCTCCGTTATCACAACCCGCGCGCCCAGCCCGCGCATGGCCTTGGCGCAGCCCTTGCCCACGTCGCCATAGCCGCAGATGACGCAGACCTTGCCCGCCACCATCACGCCGGTGGCGCGCTTGATTCCGTCCGCCAGCGATTCGCGGCAGCCGTAGAGATTGTCAAACTTGGACTTGGTAACCGAATCGTTGACATTGATGGCGGGAACCAGCAGTTCCTTTCTTTCGGCCATCTGGTAAAGCCGGTGGACACCGGTGGTGGTCTCTTCGGAGACGCCTTTCCAGTCCGCGACCGCCTCATGCCAGCGGCGGGGCGTTTCCTTCAGAATGGCCTTTAAGCATTTGTTAAGTTCCGCCTCATCGGGGCCGCCGGCGGGGGCGTCCAGGACGGCGGGGTTTTTCTCCGCCTCGTATCCGCGGTGCAGCATCATGGTGGCGTCGCCGCCGTCGTCAACCACCAGATTGGGGCCCTTGCCGCCGGGAAAAGCCAGCGCGCGCTCCGTGCACAGCCAGTATTCGGCCAACGTTTCGCCCTTCCAGGCGAAAACCGGCACCCCGGCCTTGGCTATGGCCGCCGCCGCATGGTCCTGCGTGGAAAAGATATTGCAGCTTGCCCAGCGCACCTGGGCGCCAAGCGCCTTCAATGTCTCTATGAGCACCGCCGTCTGCACCGTCATGTGCAGCGAGCCCATGACGCGCGCGCCCGCCAGCGGCCTGGCCTTTGCGTATTTGTGCCGTATAGACATCAGTCCCGGCATTTCCTTTTCCGCGATGGAGATTTCTTTGCGCCCCCATTCGGCAAGGGAGAGATCCTTCACTTTGTAATCGTTCATAATGGTCCTTTCCGCCGTTGTCGTCATAAATACATTTTACATAAAATATCCCCCGAAATCTGTTACAATGGAGCCATGAATCCTCAGCAGCAACAGCCGGCAGGCAGCTTTGAACTCAGGGAGAGTTGGACTTCAACTTTGGCCGTTTTCGCCGTGCCATTTATGGTGGCTTACGGAATGGTGGCGTATTCGTTCCTGCTGCGCGGCCTGCCGCTCCCCGCGCGGCTGGCGCTGGCCGTGCTGCTGGGTATTTTTTGCGGAAACTTCCTTCTGGCAAAGCGCAAAGCGGAACACATCTTCAGGCACGTTGCGGAAGCCCGTTTTCTGGGCTGCGGCATAACGGTTTCCGGCAGCTTGTGGAATCCGTTCTCCGTGCCGGTCATAACAATACATGCCGAAGGCTCCACTCCGCAGGAGGCCGGGGCGCTGGCCAATGTAGTCGCCATAAGCGGGCCGGACTATACCGTCTCCCCCAGAAGAAACAGTTCCATGGCCAACATCGCTTTCCTGATAACTTTTTACGGACTGGCAATGCGCATGATCGGCGCCGCACAGCGTCCCTCGCTGATGGCTATCACGCTGGGAGTTGCGCTGGCGCTTTTTCTGACCGTAACCGCCGACAATTTCCTGGCGCTGCAGGAGTTCAAATTCGCAGGCGCGGAAACGGCTTATCTGGGCAGAGGCGCGCACGATTATCAGGTTTGGAATTTTCTTTTGCTGGAGCATGCCCGGCGCAGATACGAGGACCCGGAAACTTTCAAAAGCGAAACGCGCCGCATCCTGGTGGAAAGATGCGGCCTCAACCGCGATTCCGCCGTGCTGGAGCCCGGCGCCGGAGGAGGCTTTCTCTGGAAACATCTGCCGGAGGAACTGCGCCCCGGCTGGATTGAACTGGAAAAAAACCTTTGCGCGCACACCTACGCGGTAAGGCACGGCTTCGGCACCAGATTCATCAACACCGACGCCAAAAGCACGCCGTTCCCGCCGGATTCCTTTGACGCCATAGTCGGGCTGGAATGCTTTGACGCATTCTCCACCAACGATTTCAATATTTTTCTGAAAGAGGCGCTGCGCGTATTAAAGCCAGGCGGACTGGCCGTGCACCTCAAGGATTTCCCGGATTACCCGGGCGAGCTGATAGCCGCCAGAATGAATCTGTTCGCCAAAAGCGTCATCGGCAAGACGCCGGTAACCTATAAAACCCGCGCCATAAAGGACGCCTACCTGAAATTCACGCCGCTGAAAGCAGGCGAAATCGCGGCCCTTAAGGAAAAAGCCGGAGATATCCTGCCGCAGTTTACAGCCGCGGCAAAAACTCTGGCGGACATATACGCCGCCGGCCCCAAGTCAAACCCGCGCTTTGCGATGCCGATGTATCTTTCAATAATGATAATGAAACGCGCATTCGCGGACAGTGGTTTTGAAATAGTGGAGGAAGGCGACTGCAAGCCTTACCTTGCCTATCTGATAGCCAGAAAACCCAAACAACCCGCCCCCTCCCCGCAGGAGCAGCAGGCATAATCCCGCCACAACGGCTATGACAGGCAAATTCCGCCGCCCGGAAGCGGAGGCTATTTCGCGCGGGAACCGGGCTTTACAAGCGGGATGTTTTTCGCGCAGAGCGGGCAGTCCTGCGGCTGCCATGCCGCGATGTCCACCTTCAGCGCGGTTTCCAGCGGAACTCCGAAATCCGCCTTCCCGCCGGAGCGGTCCACCAGCGCGGCCACCGCAACCAGCCGCCCGCCCCTGGCGGAGACCACCTCAAGCGCCTCTTTGGTTGACTTGCCGGTGGTTACCACATCCTCGGTGATGACGCAGGTTTCGCCCGGCTTTATGGAAAAGCCGCGCCGCAGCGACATGACGCCGTTTTCCCTCTCGGCAAAAAGCGCGCGCACGCCGAGATGCCGCGCCAGTTCGTAGGCGACCAGTATTCCGCCCATCGCCGGCCCTATGACGAAATCCGGCTTGAGCGGGCGCAGCTTTTCCGCCAGCGCGGCGCAAAGCTCCGAAGCCGCCGCCGGGTTTTGCAGCACCAGGGCGCATTGCATGTACCGGTCGCTGTGCAGCCCGCTGGAAAGCAGAAAATGGCCCGAAAGCAAGGCCCCGCTTCCGGAAAAAATTTCAAGCCCGCGTTCCTGATTCATAACGCTCCTCCTATTTCAGCCAGAATTTCATCGCAGGCTTTCGCCGGGTCCGCCGCCTGGGTAACCGGCCTGCCCACCACCAGATAATCCGCCCCCGCCGCCACCGCCGCCGCAGGCGAGGCGATTCTTTTCTGGTCCTGCGCCGCGCTGCCCGCCGGGCGTATGCCGGGGGTTATAAGCCTGAAATCCGCCCCCAGCGCGGCGCGCAGCGCAGCGGTCTCCTCGGGCGAGGAAACCGCCCCGTCCATCCCGGACGCCTGGGCCAGCCGCGCCAGCCGGATAACCGCCGTTTTTACGTCCCCTGCCATGCCGATGGATTCCCATGCCCCCGCGTTCATGCTGGTAAGCGCGGTAATGGCTATTAAAAGCGGCGTCCTTCCGGGCGCGGCTTTTTCAACCGCCTCGCGCGCGCGCAGCATCATCTCCGCGCCGCCGCTGGCGTGCATGGTCATCATGAAAACGCCCAGCTCCGCGGCGGCGGCTGCCGCGCCGGCGACGGTGTTGGGAATATCGTGGTATTTCATGTCCAGAAACACTTCAAAACCCATTGCGCGCAATTTTTCCACCACATGCGGCCCGCGCGCGGTGAAAAGCTGGCTGCCGACCTTGAATGCCCCCGCCTTCCCCTCAAGCCGGCGCGCCAGTTCCAGCGCGGGTTTTTCGTCGGAGTAGTCAAGAGCCACTATAAGTTTATCCTGCGGTTTCATGCTGCGGCCTCCAGTTTGCCGCGTATTTCAGCCAGAGCGGCGATTTTGTTCGCGTCCATCCACTGCGCAATGCCTTGGGCGATGTCGAGCGCGGCGCGCGGGTTGACCAGGTTTGCCGTGCCAACTTCCACCGCCGCCGCGCCGCAGAGAATAAATTCCAGCGCGTCCTCCGCCGTCATTATCCCGCCGCAGGCGACGACGGGGATTTCCACCGCGCGCGCAACGTCCCAGACCAGCTTCAGCGCGACCGGTTTTATCGCCGGGCCGCTTAGCCCGCCGCAGACATTGGCCAGCCGCGGCCTGCGCGAGCGCAAATCCACCGCCATGGCTGGTATTGTGTTGGCGACGCATACCGCCGCCGCGCCGCCGGACTGCGCCGCCAGCGCGATTTCAGTTATATCCGTCACGTTGGGAGAGAGTTTGGCTATCAGCGGCAGCGGGCAAATTTTTGCGACGGCGGCCACGGTCCGCCTTGTGGCCGCCGCGTCCTGGGAAACCATGCGCCGCACATTGCCGTGCAGGACATTCGGGCAGGACAGATTCAGCTCCAGCGCGTCCGCGCAGCCGCTGCCGGCGACAGCGCGCGCCATGTCCGCAAATTCCGCCGGGCTTGCGGCCGATATGCTTACCGCAACGGCGGTTTTGAGTCTTTTAAGCGCGGGGGCCTTGTTGGCGATGAAATCCGCAAGCCCGCCGTTCTGCAGGCCCACGGAATTGAGCATTCCAGACGCGGTTTCCGCTACCCGCGGCGGCGGGTTGCCGGCGCGCGGCAGCGGCGTGATTGTCTTGGTGACGACCGCGCCCAGCCGGTTTATATCGTAAAACTCCGCGAATTCCAGGCCGCAGCCGAAAGTGCCGGAGGCCGTCATCACCGGGTTTTTCAGCCGCAGGCCGCCGATGTCTACCTGAAGTTGCGCCAATCTACCTCCCCGGCGGCAAATACCGGCCCGTCCTTGCATACGCTTTTATACCCGCCGGAGACGACCGGCACCGGGCAGCACAGGCAGACGCCTATGCCGCAGGCCATTTTTTCCTCCAGCGAGACCCAGCACCGCGCCCCGGCCCGCGCGCAGATTTGCGCCGCGCGCTTTAGCATCCCGTTAGGGCCGCAGGCGAAAACCGCCGTCTGCGGCGCGGCCAGGGCCTCCAGCTGCTCCGTAACAAGGCCGCGGCGCCCGCGGCTGCCGTCCTCGGTGCAGACCATCACCTTCGCCCCCGCCTTGCGGAACCCCCCCGCGCACAGCACGGAGGAGGCCGTCTTTGCGCCTATCAGGGCGGTCATCTCGGTTTTTCCGGCAAGCCTGCGCGCCAGAAAAGCCAGCGGCGCGGCCCCCATTCCGCCGCACAGCAGCAGCGCCCTGCCGCGCGGCGCGGGAAACGGCTTGCCCAGCGGCCCCAGCAGGTTAAGCGTCGCGCCGGCCCGCAGGGAGGACATCGCCAGCGTCGCCGCGCCGACGACGCGGTAGAGTATCTCTATTTTCCCGTCCGCCGCGCCGTGTATGCTGAAAGGCCGGCGCAGCATATGCCCGCCGTCCCCCAGGCTGGCGTGGACAAACTGCCCCGGCGCGGCCTCCGCGGCTATCTCCGGCGCGGACAGGACCGCCAGATAAATCCCCTCCGCCGCTTTGCGGTTTGAAAGCAGCCTGCAATCCCTTGCGCGCATATCAGGCCTGTATTCTCCCGCCAAGAAGCATCAGCTTGCCGCCCACGAAAACCTCCGTGGCCAGGCCGCAAAGCTCCTTGTCTACAAACGGCGAATTCCTGCTGCGCGATTCTATGCCGGAGGCCGCGTATATCCACTTCACGGCGGGGTCCACGACGGTGATGTCCGCGGGCGCGCCTTTGGCCAACGTTCCTCCGGCAATGCCCAGGATTTTCGCCGGGGCATGGGACATAAGCTCGGCCAGCCGCAGCCAGGTGATTATCTTTTTGTCTATCAGTTCCATCACCGCCAGGCTAAGCGCCGTCTCGTGGCCGATTATGCCGAAGGCGGCGGCGTCAAATTCCACGTATTTGTCGTGCAGTCCGTGCGGCGCGTGGTCCGTGGCGATAACATCTATGGTCCCGTCGGCCAAGGCGTCCTTGAGCGCGGCGGCATCTTCGGCGGAGCGCAGCGGCGGGTTCATCTTCGTGCGCGTGTCGTAGCCGCAGCAGGCCTCCTCGGTAAGCGAGAAGTGGTGGGGCGCGGCCTCCGCCGTAACCGGCGCGCCGGTTTTTTTGGCTTTCCTGATTATCTCGCAGGATTCTTTGCAGGAAACATGAGCTATATGCACCGGCGCGTCCAGCCCCCGGGCATACTCTATGTCGCGGCGGACCATTTCATACTCGGCGGCGCGCGCGATGGGCCGAAGGCCCAGCTTGCCGGCGGTGAAGCCTTCGTTCATCACGCCGTTGGCGGATAGTTTTTTGTCCTCGCAATGGTCTATCAGCGCAAGGCCGTTGTGCCGCGCGGCCTTGAGCGCCTTGCGGAAAACATCGTCGGCGGAGATGCAGGAGCCGTCGTCGGTGGCGGCCACCGCGCCGGCGGCCTTGAGCGCGGCGAAATCGGACAGTTCCGCGCCCTGCCTGCCTTTTGTGGCCGCGCAGGCGGCATAGGCGCGCACCAGAGACTCTTTCTTTACAGTCTCGGCCAGTTCAAGGGCGGTGCGCGCATTGTCCACGGGCGGGTCGGTGTTTGGCATCATCAGAACGCCGGTAAAGCCGCCCTTGAGCGCGGCGCGCGAGCCGCTTGCCACAGTCTCCGAATCCCCGCCGGGCCAGCGCCAGTGCGCGTGCATGTCCACAAGCCCCGGCAGCACGATTTTTCCTTTGGCGTCAATAACCTGCGCCGCCCCGGACGCCGGCAGCTTCGCCGCGACGGCCTCTATTTTCCCGTCGGAGACCAGCATGTCGCGCACGGCGTCCAGTTTTGAGGCCGGGTCAACGCAGCGTCCGTTTTTTATGAGATATTTCATATCGCCTCGCTTGCCATAGCGGTCAGATACATCACGGCCATGCGGACGGCGACGCCGTTTGTCACCTGCTCCAGAATGACCGAATTGGGCCCGTCGGCCACCTCGCTGGACATTTCAAGCCCGCGGTTGATAGGGCCGGGGTGCATTACCACGATGTTCTTTTTGGCCTTTTTAAGCCTGTCCTGCGTAACGCCGAATTCGTGGAAGTAGGCCGCGCGCGATGGGAACGCCTGCGCCGCGTCGCGCTCAAACTGCATGCGCAGGACGTTTATCGCGTCCGCGCCCTCCAGCGCCGCGTCCAGGCTGGAGACGGCGCGCACGCCGAATTTTTCCGCGCCCTCCGGCAGCAGCATTCTCGGCGCGCAGACGGTTACGTTGGCCCCCAGCTTGGTGAGCCCCCAGATATTGGAGCGCGCCACGCGCGAATGCGCGATGTCTCCTATGATGCTGACATTGACGCCCTTTAGTTTCCCGAATTTGGAGCGCAACGTGTACAGGTCCAGCAGGCCCTGGGTGGGATGCTCGTGCCAGCCGTCGCCCGCGTTGATGACGCAGGCTTTGACCGCGCGCGACACCATCACCGGCGCGCCCGACATGCCGTGCCGTATCACCATGATGTCAACCTTCATGGCCTCTATGTTGCGGGCGGTATCCACCAGCGTTTCGCCTTTTTTGACGCTGGAGGTGGCAATATTGAGATTCATCACGTCGCAGGAAAGCCGCTTTGCCGCCAGCTCAAAAGAGGCGGAAGTGCGGGTGGACGGCTCGAAAAACAGGTTGGCCACCGTCTTGCCGCGCAACGTGGGCACTTTTTTGACGGCGCGCGTCGTAACCTGTTTGAAAGAATCCGTAACCTCCAGCACATGCTCTATCTCGGCGGCGGAGAGGTATTCAAGCCCCAAAAGGTCTTTTCTGGTCCATTTCATGGCATTTTCTCCAGCGAGACCTCGTCGGTCCCGTCCGTTTCCTTGAGGCGGACGCGCACTATCTCGTTTTTCGCCGTCGGGACGTTCTTGCCGACGTAGTCGGCGCGTATGGGCAGTTCGCGGTGGCCCCGGTCAACCAGCACGGCAAGCTCTATGCGCGCGGGACGGCCAAGGTCTATAAGCGCGTCTATGGCGCAGCGCACCGTGCGCCCGGTGTAGAGCACATCGTCGGCCAGAATGACGGCGCGGCCCTGCACGTCGAAACCGATTTCAGTGCAGCGCATAAGCGGCTGCTCGGCCAACTGGCTGAGGTCGTCGCGGTAAAGCGTGATGTCGGCATAGCCGCGCGCGATTTTTTTTCCGGTTATGACGCCCACCCGGTCGGCCAGCCGGTCGGCGATATGCGCGCCGCGCGTCCTGATGCCGATAATGGCCAAAGTCTCGTCGTCGCCGCGGCGCTCGGCTATCTCGTGGGCGAGGCGGCTTATGGTGCGCTCTATCGCGCCGGCGTCCATAAGCGGCGCGGGATGTTTTGTCGTCATTGCTGTCTCCATTTGATTCGGAATTCCCCGGCGTAAAAATAAAAAAGCCTTGCCCGCGTGATACCGCCGGCAAAGCGCGCTTGTGTCATAATCCGCCTCCCTTTCCGGCCTCTCGGTGCCGGCTTTAAAAGGATACTGTTTCACTTAATCTAGCAATCAATGCGAATACGAGTCAACTGCGAAATCCGTTCCGGCATGCGGTTATATCTATGAAAAAATCTGGCGGGACAGTCCCGCTCGGAATTTTCCGCACGTGCCGGACGGGTATGCTCGTCAGATGTTCCGGCGGGCTGGCCGCGCCGATTGCCGCGCCGTTTCCCGCTGTCACCCGCGGGAAACGGGCAAATAAAAAAGCAGGGGCGGGCATTTGCCCGCCCCTGCTTTGATTGCGAACCGGTTTAGAACTTCAGCTGCGCCGAAAGCGCGCCAGTGAAGCTGCCGCCGTCCTGCGCGGCTTCCGCGCTGGCCAGCGAGACCGACGCGTCAACCGTCAGCGCGAATATCTTCACGCCCGCGCCCAGGAAGTAGGCTGCGGATTTGCGGTCAACAAAATCGGCCATGTTGGTGAAGTCGTTTTGTATGCCGCCGCGCGCCGCCAGGAAGCCGGGGATTACCCACAGCTCCGCGCCCAGTTTGCCCAGCGTTTTGTTGCCGGCGTCAAGCTTGGCTATCTGGTAGTCGGCGTCAATGGTCAGCACCTTGCCCAGCCCCAAAGCCGCGCCGAAGCTGTAGGTCGGTGCAAACTTGGTGATGGTTTTGGTGGACGCCCCGTGATATTTCACCGGGTCGTAAACGAACCAGTTGCCGCTGCCCACGTCAAAGTTATCCCGCCAGAGATAGCGTTCGGTGGTGTCTACGCTGCCGACGATATTTTTGCCGGAGGCGCCCAGCGTCAGCACGCCCAGGTTGAGCATGGCGCCGATGTCGGCGGTGTAGCCCTTGAAGTTCACCGTGTCAACGGATTTGAACTGGCTGTTAGCGTTGGGCAGGGGAAGAGAATCGCTGGTTTGTCCGCGCACAGTGCGCGTTGCATCCCCCTTGATATAATTCAGGTTGACGCCCAAATCCAGCCGTCCCAGCGAAAGCGCGCCGGTGAGCGCGTAGGTGTTGAGGTTGGATACGTCCATCTGATCGCTAAGCGTTTTGTAAGCTATGGTCCAGTCATCCGGCGCATGGGTGTACTGCATGCTGCCGTATTTCAGGTAAGTGTCGGTGAAATACGGTTTTTTCATGCTCAGACCCAGCGCAAGAGGACCGACCTTCAGCGCAACTCCGCCCAAGGTGGGGGTTACGGTATTCTTTGTTTCCTTGCTGCCGTTATCGTTGGCCACTTTTGAGTGGTTCATCACCGTCAGCAGTTCGGCTTCCACATGTTTGACTTTGGCAAGGCCGGCAGGGTTGTATTCAACCGCTTCCAGGCCCTCGGCTGCGGCCGTAACCGCGCCGCCCATGCCCATCGCCCTGGCGGAGCCGCCGGACGTCCACGGCAGGAAGGCATTTATGTCAACCTGTTTGGTTTTGTCTACATACGCTGGCCGGGTGCCACCGGGCCAGGTATCCCAGTAATAGTCGGTGGCGAATCCGATTTGCGCGAATGCGGAAACGCACAGCGCGGCCGCCGCAAGCAATCCTGTTCTTTTCATTAGCATCTCCTTGATTAGTCTCTCTCCCCGAAACGGGCGCGGTCTCCCGCGCCGTGTAACAGCGTAAATGCTAACAATTGCATTGCCACGTGTCAACGCGATTTTTCACGCGATTTTTCACAGGAACAAAACTGTTGACTTTGACAAGGCAAAGCGGTAGGATAAGACTGGAGACGCGGAGTTTTGAAATTCATGAATGGAGATGAAAAGATGCGCTTACGCTCTGTTCGCAAAGCTACTGGCAGAAAAGGTTTCATGCTGGCCGAAATAGTGGTTGCCACAGCATTGCTGGCGACCATGGTAGGCGCGTACATGACGTTTTACACCGCCGTGAAGCGGAATTTCAGGACGTCGGATTACGATTATGTCGCCATCAACCTGTGCAGGGACGCGCTGTCCTTCGCCGCCGCGGGCACGTTTATGCCGTCAACCAGCATGACATGCTCCGCCAGCGGCGGGCTCGGTTCGCTGGGCGGGCTGTTGTCGTCGTTGTTTGGCGGAAGTTCATCATCCTCCAGCAGCGCATATACATCCGCGAGTTGCGGGCTTATATTTCCGGGAATCAACCTGAAAACGGCAGGCCTTGTGCCCAAAGGAGCGCCGAACAGCGTGGTGGTAAGCGTAAACACTGTCCGCATGGCGTCCATGAACAACGCGCCCAACATCACAGTTACGGTGCAGTGGAAAGACACCGACGACGGTATAACCAGAACGCGCACGCTGTCCACGATACCGCTGTTCTATGTCAACGACCAGCTTCGCCTGACGATATCCAATTTCAGCTGGACATAGCAGCCAAGGAGCATCGGCTTTATGGCAAGCAATCTCAAACAAGCGAACAACAAAGGTTTTGCGCTGATAATGGTGCTGGGTATCATCCTGTTCATGACATCCTCCATCGTCTGCACCATGGTGATGATGAACAGCAAGATGGAGGACCTGCGGCAAACCCTGGACAGGACCATAGCGCGCAGCGCCTGCGAAGCCGGAGCAAGCATGGCAGTGCTGGCGATAGGCTCTGGGAAAAGCAGCGGAACCACAACTTTCACCTACAATGTCGGCAACACGCCCTGCAAAATAACCTATACCATATCAAGGGCAGGCGGAACCTGGACGGTAAAAGTAACAACTCCGTCGCCGATGGGATTTTCCACCGTTTATACCCTGGAGGCTTCGGGACAACGTTCCTTCCCCTTCTTTATAAAAGGCCCCGGGGCCCTGATGTAGCGCCGGCAAGCCGCCGGGCTGCATACCACACGCAATATTCCGTTACAATGCCGGGTGCCGGCCAGGCGCCGCGCTTTCGGGCCGGTTCTTTCTCCTGCCCGGAAATTGCAGCCGACAGCGGGACCTGGGGCGGCGTATGGCGCGGACAGTCCGCCGCGGAATTTGACGCGCATGCCCGTCCGGCATGTGAGGAAAACTCTGCACAGGAATGCCCGCCGGCTGCCGCAGAATCCCGCTGTCCAACTGCAATTTCCGGGCTTGGGGAGTCCGTTTCTCCGACGGCCACAGACGTTTCTGCGCTGCTGAAAAATTAGGCCTTGACATGCGCGCGGGAAGGGGTATACTATATCAGGAGCACGGTGAGGTTGCAGTGCGGCGGTTCTTGAAAGGCAGTCTTCTCGGCAATGCGCGTGTGCGCATGTGCGCTGAAGAAGAATAAGTTTTTTTTGCTGGAACCGCGGTCGCAAACTGTGCAGCTGGAACACACTTAAGGAGGAGTTATGAATAAACACGGAGCGACGCTGGTTGAACTGCTGGCGGCTGTGGGAGCCCTGGCAGCGATGGCGCTGACTATAGCGGCCATGTCCGGGATGGTGGCGACCTCCAACGCATCCATGGACAAGAACGCGCTTGCCCTCAGCCAGGCAAACGTGGCGCTTGAAACCGTCATAGACGGGGTTAAGAATTCCCCCGTAATGCCGGGTTCCATACCCCAGACGGTGGCAACAC